>JAEUVR010000186.1 GCA_016786785.1 Chitinophagaceae bacterium | reverse complement strand
CCGCTGGACGCCGACAATTGCACTATCGTCGGCCGGGCAAGGACCTATCGCTGGATGGAAACCGATTATGTCGAAGAGGAGGATCCATATGGGTTGGAAATCGAAGCGGTAGATTCGATAAGGGAAGGAGATGTGGTGGTGCATTCTACCGATTTTGCCGGAACCAATGCTCCCTGGGGAGAGCTGATGAGCACGATTGCCAAACGCAATGGCGCCACGGGTTGTATCTGCGATAGCATGATCAGGGATTGCAAAAGGATCATTGAAATGAAATTTCCTATATTTTACGGGGGCATTCGGCCGCTGGATAGTCTTGGCCGCGGGCGTGTGATGGCTTATGATGTGCCTATCCGTTGCGGCGATGTGGTGGTAAAGCCTGGCGAATTGATCTTTTCGGATTTTGATGGGGTAGTGGCGGTGCCGAATGAGGTAGAGGATAAAGTATTGGAGATGGCGCATGAAAAAGCATTTAAAGAAAACCAGTCGCGCAGGGAACTTTTGAACGGGGACTCTCTCCGGGTCGTATATGATCGTTATGGCGTACTTTAATAACTATAAGTTTATATGAATATACTTTGTACGGTTGCTCATCCGGATGATGCGGAAATATTATGCGCAGGTACACTTGCGCGTTATGCGCAGTCTGGACATTCGGTTATCATAGCTGTTTTTACTGATGGCAGTATGGGCGATGCCGTTATTGAACCTGCAGCGTTGAGAGCGATAAGAGAAAAAGAGGCCCGCGCTGCAGCCGGCATCATCGGCGCGAAAATGATCTGGGGAGGCATAGTAGACGAACATGTTTTTCCGGATGCGGAGCAGAGACTACGCATGATTGATATTTTGCGGGAAGCCGATCCTGATGTGATCTTCACGCACTCTCCCAACGACTATCACCCGGATCACAGGTATGTAGGTCAGCTGGTATTTGACGCCTATTTTCAAAAAGGATTACCGCATATACCCGGTCAGCAAAAACCGGCATGCAGGTTTGGCCAGGCGCAGGTATATTATATGGATAACCTGGGCGGTATTGGTTTTTCGCCCGTCGAATATGTAGATATTACGGAAACCTTCGAGTTAAAAAAACAGATGCTGAGCTGTCATAAAAGCCAGTTTGAAGCAATGAAAGATCTGGCAGATACTAATTTGTACGATATGATAGAAGTGCAGGCCCGTTTCAGAGGAATGGCGGCCGGTTGTCGCTATGCCGAAGGATTTACCCGGCTCGATGCATTCCAGCGCGGGCTTACAAGCAGGATACTCCCATGAATGTAAGCTTTGAAAAATGGAAAGGCTGGGATGCGGTAAAATGCGTCATTGGCGAAAATGAATTGATAATAGGCATATCGGCAGGCCCGAGAATTCTTTCATTCAGTTTTAACGGAGGAGAAAATATCCTGTATGAAGACCATACAGGGTTTGGGGTAGCTGATTGGCGTTTATACGGCGGACACAGGTTTACCATTGCGCCTGAAAATGAGGATAGCTATTATCCCGACAATGAGCAATGCGAAATTAAATTTGAAGACTCAACATTATACATATCCGCAAAACAGCGGCCGGATGGTTTGACGCTTTCCCTGGTAATCAGCGAATCATCAGAAGGAGGGTTTTATATTGATCATGTTCTTGCAAATAATGGAGAAACTGATTGGACCGGAGCCCTATGGGCCATCGCCTGCGTTCCACGTACGCATGTATTGACCGGCGCTTGTGATACAAAACAGATTAATTTCTGGCCTGGCACAGATGGATCCAAATGGCGGCTGGCCAATGGTATTGTAAGCGTGGAGAATGGAAATTTCAGGGCGAAAGCGGGTTGGTATAGCGCCGCTCCTGAACTTAGGGCTATTACGCGACAGGGAGTATTTATTATCAGTAGCCCGGATGCATCAACGCAGGAATATTGTGTTGATAATCATTCTAACGTGGAAATATTTGTTTGCGCTTATTGGGCGGAATTGGAAACGCTTAGTGAAAAACTTGTGGTAAATGCCGGAGATTCCGCCTCGCACAGACAGCGCTGGCGCTTTAAACCGGCATAGCGCAGGGAGAGAAATAATATAATCATTAATTGAAGCATCATCATCATGGACAATTTTCATCTCTCAACAATTGACATTCTTATTATCGTCGCTGAAATTCTCCTGGTGGTGATCATTGGTTTTTTAGCGGCGCGAAAGGTTAAAAGAACTGCCGAAGGGTATTTTTTGGCATCAGGCAATATGCCCTGGTACCTGATCGGCGCCGCGTTTGTATCTACCTCTATTTCCAGCGAACAGATTGTAGGAACAATCGGCGCCGCCTATAAAGGCGGACTTGGCATTGCAAACTGGGAATGGTGGGCGTTGCCTACCTATTTACTGACAATGATTTTCTTTATTCCCCTGTATCTGCGCAATAAGATAATGACTGTTCCCGAATTGCTGAATAAACGTTTCGGGCCTGCATGCGGCGCTATTTACAGTTTTGTTATTTTAATAGGATACATATTTGTTTTTCTCCCGCCCGTTATTTATGGCGGCAGTCTTACATTAAGCGAGCTAACCGGGTGGAACCAGGGGTATGTAATGGCGGGCATTATACTTATTACTGCCAGTTATACGCTTGCCGGGGGGTTAAGCTCCGTTATGTGGACGGATGCTATTCAATGTATAATGCTCATTGGGGGCGGCGTAATATTTTATTTTGTCGCCCTAAGTCATATTCCCGGAGGGTGGGACGCCATGGTCGAAGCGGCGCCCGAACGTTTTCATCTATATAAACCTCCATCCGATCCCGAAGCGCCATTTGCCGGATTGATATTAGCCACATTTGGCGTATTCTTATTTTATCAATCTTCTAACCAGGTAATGATACAACGCATACTTTCGGCCCGAAGCAGGTGGGATGGCGTAATGGGACTAATATTTTCGGGGTTTATAAATATCGTTCGCCCATTGGTAACCTGTTTGGTTGGCCTCATCCTTTACCATTGGTTAGATGTAATGCATAAAGACCCCTCTTTATTACCGGATAACCAGGACAGGGCATTCCCGTTAGCGCTCCAGCTTTTTGCGCCCTCGGGGTTAAAAGGAATTATATTGGCCGGTTTTTTTGCGGCAGTGATGGCCAGCGTAAGCTCCTTATCTAATTCAATCGCCACTATTTTTTCATTGGACGTGTATAAAAAATTTATAAATAAAGATGCCGTTGACAAAAAATTAATTATTGCAGGACAGATATCAGGAGGCGCGGCTTTGGTCATCTCTTCTCTTGTGGCGCCTCTTGTAGGCAGCGTTGGATTGTTTAAATATTTTCAAACGGGCGTTACGTATATAGCTACGCCATTTATCTCCGTATTGCTGATGGGCATATTCTGGAAACGCGCTAATTATGCAGGAGCGGTTGCCGGTTTAATAGGAGGGGTTATCATTCAAATCGCAATAGGCGCATTTTTATTAGCAGCCGATATAAAATTGCATTGGTTATATGCCGGCGCAATTGCGCAGGTATTGACAATGGCGCTAATAGTCATCGTTTCATTACGCACGGCTCCCCAGGCATTGGCAAGTATAGACAGTTTTTTATGGAAATGGTCATGGGTGCAAAACATGGATGATAAATCCGGACAGAGGCCATGGTGGAAACAAATTAAGCTATGGTTCGCTTTATATGCGCTTGCCTGGTGCTATATTTATTGGCGATTTTGGTAGGGCGCGTCACGCATCATTAACATCTTTGGCAAGAAAATTCCATTTTCATTGGATATTCCCGTATTGCCGATTCCATGATGTAACAGGCTTTTATTCTCTCGTTTTTAGACGAGGCAACTACAGATTGGGCGCCCTCTATATTTTCACGATCTCTCGTATCGTTTCTTTCTGCTCCTCGCTCAATACAAGTTTTGCGGCGGCGGCATTGGATTCAAGCTGCGCCACAGAGGAAGAGGAGGGGATCACAGGGCCCATGCCGGGCATGCCGAGCATATAGGCAAGTACGAGTTGGCTTATGGTACAACCCGATTGAAGAGCAAGTTTTGCGAGCGTTTGTAATAATCGAATATGAGATTCGTTGCGGATTTCTTCAAGTATTTTCTCATCGAATAATCTGTCTCCGCTTCCTACTTTAGATATATCCAGGTATCTTTCTGTAAGCAACCCCTTTGCCAACGGGCTCCAGGCTATAAACGAAACGTCTTTTTGAGACGCGTACTCCAACACGCCCTTATAATCTTCCGCCTCTCCACTGAGCAGGTCATATTTATTTTGTACCGCTACTATTTTATTGCGTACCGACATGCCCGATTGCGCCTGGTTAAAAGCTTCAAGATTGCCAACGCTAAAATTAGATACCCCAAAATAACGGATACAATCCTGCCGTACCAGGTCTTCAATGGCAACCAGGCTTTCTTCGATATTTACTTTTGCGTCAAAAGAATGAAAATACAACAGGTCGATATGATCCGTGTCCAGGCGGTCAAGACTGGCATATACCGAATCTAAAATATTACCCCTGGAAAGCCCACAGTGATTGGGCGTGAGACCGTCCATGCAACCATACATTTTGGTCGCCAATACCACATTTCTTCTTTGTGAAGGATTTTGCGTGAACCACTTGCCTATGATACGTTCGGAGTTGCCAGAGGCATTGTTATAGCGGTTAGCCGTATCCCAGAAAACAACGCCAAGGTCGATCGCCCTGTCAAATATATCAAATGCCGTTTCTTCGTCTACTCTCGAGCCGTCTCCCGTATGCGGATAGCCAAATTTCCAGGCGCCCAGTCCCATATTTGAAACAGATAGCCCGGACTTTCCCAGCGACCTGAACGGCATGCCATTAAAGGAAGACGCTGTAAAAGGAATATTGTATAATGAAGTATTAGGCGTTTTATGATCCATGAGGTTCTCATTCATATTGAACGTTAAGTTACAATTGTTTCTTTGTCTTTCGTTGTTCACACCATTCAATTTTCTCATTATTAATATTGATTTAAACCTTCATAAAAAGGCAAATCCCAACAAAGCTACTTGTAATCTTTTCCTCTACACCCCGCCAAATGCTGAAAAGCCTCCGTCAACGCAGATCATAGCTCCTGTGACAAAACGGGACTGGTCGCTTAATAGCCATGTAAGCGCTCCTTTCAGTTCATCCGGTTCGCCGAAACGTTTAAAAGGGGTTTGGTTAATAATAAGCTGCCCTCTTTGGGTATAACTGCCATCCTCATTGACCAGCAATCTTCGGTTTTGTTCGGTGAGAAAAAAACCCGGCGCCAGCGCATTCATACGTATGGAATCGCCATAGCGGTTTGCAAGTTCCACGGCATACCATTGAGTAAAACAATCCACGCCAGCCTTGCCAAGGTTATATCCCAATACTCTTGTGATCGCTCTTTTGGAATTCATGGAAGAAATATTTACAATACTTCCGTTGTCTGAAGTATCGGCTATCGCTTTTCCAAATACCTGGGTAGGTATTATTGTACCCCAGAGGTTGAGGTCTGTGTTGCGTCGCATTTCCTCAATATTCATTTCAAAAATGTCCTGTCCAGGCATTAATACTCCTTGAGGTTGTATGCCGCCGGCTGCATTTACCAGCCCATCTATCTTTCCAAATTCATGTAATATTTCCCTACGCGCTTCTTTCAACTGATCCACATCAAGCACATCGGCTTTCAAGGCCATAGCTTTGCCGCCAGAGCTAATGATCTTTTCCGAACGCTCTATACCCGTCTGTTCATTTCTGCCCAATATACATACCGCGCCTCCCGCCTCCGCTATCGCATTGACAAAGGAATTTCCTAATACCCCTGTTCCTCCCGTTACCACGATCACTTTATCCTTAAGCGAATGACTGCTGTACTCTTTCATAATACTTCTTAATATTTTTATATGCCGAACCTAAAATATTATCTCATTCCTTCGACAAATTATTTATTTGAAAAAGACCATTTCTTTCGGACCCAAAATAGTGACATAAGGGTTGGCGGCCGTTTGCAATAAGGTTGCGCCTGCGCCAATAGAAAATAATCCTATAAGAAAGATCCCATCTGAACTACTGTGACGTTCTTACTCATATAAATATTTTTTGTGATTATTTTGGGGATAATGCTCTTTTCAGTTTCCATATTTTATGAAATCAGGCTAATCTTGCCGCGCTTTTTTCATCTATAAATAAAACGGCGTTGGAGTGTTTTCTGAAAATGGTGGAAGGATAGTTCTCCTGGATCTCTTCGTTCAGGGTATGATAGATGGCGTCTGCTTTCCTCTCGCCGGGCGCGATCGCATAAGCATGGTCTGCTTTAAAAAGCGCAGGCACGGTCAGCGTGATGGCATGGGTAGGAACTTCCTCGATATGGTTAAAGCAGGAGGGATCGTCGGGATCTACCTGCTGCCGCCTGTTCTTTTCATCCAGGTCTACGATCTTTACGGTTAACGGGTCATTAAAATCAGCCACATGCGGGTCATTGAAAGCTACATGCGTATTTTCGCCTATTCCCAGAAATACAATATCGGTCGGATATTTCTCTAACAATTCAGTATATCTTTTACATTCCTGGTCAAGATCGAGCGCGCTGCCATTCAGATAAAAAGTATTCCCAAGCTCTACTTTTCCAAAAAATCTTTCCTTTAAAAAATTACCAAACAACTGTGGCGCTTCGCTATTCAGGCCTACATATTCATCCATATGAAAGGCGTTTACCCTTTTCCAATCGACCTCTTTTTCCAACAGGCTAGCTAAAAACTCATTTTGAGAAGGGGCTGCTGCAAAAACAATATTTATGAACTCCTTCTGCTCCAGTAATTCAGCAATTTTATACGCTGCAATAGCGGCTGCAGCGGCGCCCATAGCCGCCCTGGTTTCAAATATCCAAACCGCCAGATTTCCCTTTTTAAGTTCTCGCATAATTTTTCCTTTTTAGATATTACTCAACTAACCTTCTCTTTTATAGATTATCCTACCATTTACCATGGTCATCTGAATTTGTATGTCATCGTTAAAAATAACTATATCAGCATCCTTTCCGGGAATTAAGGACCCCTTTCGATCAAAGACATTTAAGATAGACGCGGGCGTCATCGTAGCCATTTTTACCGCATCCAGTAAAGGTATATCCGCCATCTTTACCATAGTTCTAACCAACCGATCAGCCGTCGCCACGCTGCCTGCAAAAGAACTCCTATCGGGCAACTTGGCAACTCCATCCTCAACGATCACTTTTAACCCGTCGCGCAAACTGCCAAGAATACTTTCTCCTTCAGGCATACCCGCGGCTCTCATAGCATCGGTGATTAAAGCGATACGATCTGTTCCTTTTGTTTTATAGATTAATTTTAATAATGGGGGAGGGCAATGAATGCCATCTCCAATAACTTCTACGTCCATCCCCTCCAATAGATATCCGGCTTCTATTGTTCCGGCATAGCGCATGGCCTGCTTACGCGTAACTCCCGTCATACAGGAGTAAAAATGCGTCGCTAACGTAAAACCATTTTCATAGCCAATCAACGCTTCATCATATGTCGCATCTGTGTGTCCCAATGCAACCAACACCCCGTTAGATCTTAAATACCTTGCAAATTCTATTGATCCCGGCAGTTCCGGGGCTGCGCTCCATCTCTTAATATCGGAACCATACCTCATTATATCCTTGTATTCCGCGGGATCGGGGTTGCGGATATACCTCGGGTCTTGCGCTCCTCTTTGATTGACATTAAAATAGGGGCCTTCAAGATGCATTCCCAGAAATTCCGATCCATTTCTATTCTCCTTTTTTGCTTGCTTGTAAGTATCCAAAGTGAGAAAAAGATCCTCCTTTTCAGCAGTAAGCGTTGTGGGCAACATCGAAGTAGTTCCATGTTTAGCATGAATCTCAGCAATGTTTAAAAAGGCTTTGACTGTTGCATCCATAAAATCATAACCGCCGCCGCCGTGCACATGTATGTCAATAAAGCCGGGAGAAATGTATTGCCCCTTTGCATCAATTTCTATAGCATCCGGCAAGTCCAGCCCGCCTTCTCTTACATCGGTAATTTTACTATCAGTTACCACTATGGTTCCGTTTCGGATGATCCTGAAAGGGGTCAGTATTTGTCCGTTGGTTATTTTCAGTTTCCCATCCATATCGGTTCATTTTCCATTATTAAAGCTTCCTGAATAAGGCTATCCCTTGATTCCGGAAGCTTCGGAGTTTAAGATCAATCAGTGAAATTTGTGATCATAAAAATCAATCCGGGATAAGGCATTGAAATTTTAAATTGTGATACTGGACCTATTAGCCCATTTCTGCGTTCTTACCTCAATATTCTATTCATCGCAAAAGATGGAATCACGAATTCCCTGATTTATTTGCTAACCGTTCGCGGTTTATAAGGTTTGCGATAGTGCCAGAAGACCTCCAAAGCTGATGATTCGCACGCCACCGATCCAGAATTACGCACTCTCATCTTAAGCGTATTTAACGCCGAAGGTCTCAACTGCCATGTAAATTTATCCGGAGACGGCTGCCATCCCTGTCCGTCAATATTGATCTCAAAGGTTTCAAAATTTGGCGTTACGGTAATCATACTGATATCTATCTGACCTTCCGTATTGCCATAAGTAGCGCTATACTCAACCCTGTTCAGGGTGGGGTATAGGTCTGCCTGGCGATCCGTATGTAAGGCATATTCCAGCCTTCTCGGGGTTGCGCTGTCATACCAGTTGATATAGCCGTTCCAGGGCCAGGCGATCACGCCATGACTGAGGGGTCGCGGAGCAGGTCGCGATAGAAAATTGTTGCGAGGAATAAACCGAATAAACCCAGCCAGCTTATGCTGGGGAGGCGGCTGATTAGGATTATTTATATAATCGGTAAAGGTGGAGAAACTGGTTGGGACAGGAAAGCGCTCTATGTTCTTAGACTCCGGCAAAGACCAGACTGTCCACGGCTCCGGGTTGGTCCAATCAATTGGATTAGCTGAAGAAAAGCCCAATTCTTTCAAAAACCATTTGTGCTGTTCAAGTACGTTAAGAGGTTTACCGGTATTCGCATTGAATTCATAGGAATCATAGACGCTCTCGGGATCAATATGCGCCCAGGCCCCAAGTTCATCTACATAAACCTCAACGGATTCGTGCGAGAGAATATTTATATGCCGCACATTATACCCTAAGGACTGAAGGGCCTGCATAAATACGATCGAGAACTGAATACACATTCCGCCGGCGCCAACCCGCTCATTACGATCCAGCACTTTATGCGCATTCCATTCCGGATATCCCGGCGTAGGAAATGAATGGTACCAAAGACCTGATACAAAATGGCGTATCCGATTTATTTTCTCAAAATCTCCATGAGCATCTTTGATCAAGGAATCTATCTTCAGTCTTTCACGAATCGATTGTAATGTTTTATCCGATGCCTTTTCATAGGACATGCGAAAAGAAGAATAGCGATGTACGGGGTTAATGGCTTCAGTAGCATAGTAAGTAGCCGATGGAGGCGGATCATAGCTCAATTGGCGATGAATGCTGACATTTTTAACGATCGGAGAAAGCAGCGGATCCTTCGTTTTCAAAAAGGCCCTCCACTGAAGGTAACGCATACCCTTATCCGGAAGTTGAAAGGAGGCAATGGCTCCACTGCCCAGCGTCTGCCATGATCCCCATTCATTGTCCAACATATCATTGGTATTGGCCATACGCGCCTGCCAGACAACTTCGGTTCCTTCCGGAACAAAGGCAGATGCATCCATACGGAGCTGTTCTACCTTGCAAACCGGACGAATAACAGGATGATCTTCCATACCCGACCAAAGATCTATTGGCGGAGAATCAAGAACGCCTTCCGGTTTGAAGCGATCCAGGCTCAGGCGAATGGCATACTCCCCGGAAACTTCGTTGCGAGGCCCTAATTTGCCCTTGATCCAGGTCTTGCCGCCATCTACTGATTTCGCCGAGCTAGCGCCAACGTTAATAGGTTTTAATTTGGCCCGGATCTCTTCATTCGAACGCCGGAAATACGCGAATGAGTTATGCGACTGGGCTGATTGTATTCCTGTTTCCTCACTACCCAGAATAACCTGGTTGGCGCTGGTCATGGCCGTGTTGCCATCATAGGTAAACTTTCCGCCCCCGTCATTGTATTCGTCTTCACGGGCGAACAACAGATCATTGCCCTTGCCCTTAGGGGCATCGGATCCCACAATTACTTCGTTCAAGCCTTTCCTTAGAAGAGAAACCGGTATCTCCACCCATTGCCATTGCGGTTGCAGCCATGATGGAGCGCTTCCAGGAATGCGCGTTCCATTAACAATAAGATAATAAGGAGCAGGCTTCCCAAAAGAGTTGGATTGCTGCGTCATATACAAAACGATATAGGCCCGTTGAGCGCGGGCGTCATCCAGGTAAAATTGTTTACGTGCGAGCGTCCCCACGTGGATCGACTCAATATAAGGGCCTTTTTCGCTCGCGCCTGCGCCAGCCGCGTCATTTTCAAAAAGCGTCCGGTCAACAATACGGATGCCATCGCGGGATGGCGTATGCATGACATCGTATGCAAATCCATCCTGATAGGCCGTTTCAGCGGACATTTCCGTTACTATGCGTTTTTTAGTTTGTGCAAATAAGGAAAATGCTGGAGTAAGCAATAAGATTAAAATAATATACGCGACTGATTTGCATTTCCATAATATTTTCACTTCGGTATCGCCCATATTGGGGGAACTCCTATTATCCAATTTATTTTTCATATTTTCTCTATTTATACTGCAATAAACAAATTGTCAGATCATCCTGCCCGGTAAATATTCAGAGATAGCGCTTTTCAGTAGCTGGTTACAACAGCAACCGAAAAGCGCTAACATGGCCAATGTTATAGAAACCCTTCTAGGGTATTGCAAGCGTTCCTGCTTTTATACTCTTCTTACCAATTTCAGCAAGACGGCTTTCTGTCAATGCTTTATTACCCCAGATCGCCAGTTCATAATCAACCTTTAGCTGATAACCCTTTTCTATCTTTTTTGAACTATCAAACAAAACATTCATATGCAGATCAATGTAATTGCTGCAAATCGCATGAAAGGTTGTCAATTTAGGCTTTGAGTCTTTTACCAGCATTAGAACGTTACCGCGATCTGAGCCATATAATCCTATAAATGTATTGCCAACCATTTTTTCAATATCCAAATTTCCATTAGTAGTCCGATTGACTGTTTTATATGTTTGCCATTTGCCTTCAGACGACATATGCATCACATTGTCGTACCACCAGTCTTTGGGTTCTACCCCGCGAAATGGAAAAGCATCGAAAAACTGCACGCTCTGATAAGGCCATTGCTCCAATACCGTAAAGGTTGCGCCTATATTAATTTGCATTGCCGGGGCATTGGCCTTGGCGCTCACCAAAAATTCCGATTGGGCGCCATCGTTGACATTATTGCTTGTGTACCTGAAAATGATCTCATCTGGGCCATTCTTAACAACGACAAAGTCGCGAAGTTGATCAAGCATTTGTTCAGGCGTGTAACCCATCCAGGCAAACCAGTGCAGGAGATTATCGGTCAAAGCCCAATCTTGCTTACCATAGGCCCGCATGTTACGACCGTGTCCGTCCACAAGTGAAAAACTAAGGCCAGACCAGCGCGGTCCTGTCTTCGTCGAAAAGATCTGAAAATTTCTTCTGGGATCGCGGGACTGGTAAGTCAGCTGGATGCCATTAACTTCCTTCACGGTTAATATTTGCGGCTTATTTGAAAGTTTCACCGTAATCATCGCAGCATTGGCCGGGCCTTCCGGGCTTTCCCGAATCGGAGCCAGTGGGTCATCTGCAATTCCGCCGTCGGTAGTAAGCTGAGGCGTTACCGGCTTGCCATTAAGCTCCATGGTAACGGCGCCGTGGCCGGAAAGCGCTATCGCTTTAACCCGGATAGTACGGGATAATGGATCAGCCGGCAGCGTTATGACCATTGGATCTGCGCCGGTCTTACGGACCTCGTAACAACCTTCCTGGTCATTGTACCCTCTTTTTTCAGATTCCTTATCAACACCGGAAACAAAGCCTTGCGCCAGGCCTCCGGAAACATTCAACTTCACAGGCTCCCGTTCAGCTTCAACGAAGGACTTAGCCACAATTGAATCCGCTGCCATTCCAAGTCTAAAAAAACCTCTAAAAAGGGTAGTGGGTTTGGGATCATTCAAATCAGTCGGCCAACTAAGCTGCACTCCTTCTCTGGATGGGATTAATTTTTCAAGATAAGCGGCTTTAATAGATGGTTGTATCGGATCTGTACCGTACGCCTGACGAACATAGTCCGGCCAGCGGAAGTAAGTCGGCGAGCCATCCATGCCAAATGAACTGCGAAAAATATAAGTGTTAAGCTCCATTCTGCCTGTACGCCAGTATAAGGACAGGCGATCTGGTATGCCAGCGCCAGCTTTCGTCAGGAAAAGATGGCGGCCGGGTATTTTGGCATCATCCATCAATACATCGCCGGCCAAGGCGCCGTTCCTCAACTCCTCAGGGATATGAATATCCAGCCTGGCGCGGGTTACCGCTTTTTGCAGGGCAGGATTCTCAAACATTGCGGCTTCTGTAATAAACATCTCACCGTTTGGATATAGCCAGGTTTCAGTCATACCATGACCGTAATATCCCTGATCAGCGCTGTATAATTTAAAGAGTACCCGCAAGCCAATACGGTCATTGCCTTCCTCCAGAAACAGTATTTGCGGGTTCTTATCAAAAGACTGCCGGACTTCAATTTCATTGTTTGCGCCGGGCGCCTTGACAGTAAATACCATATCGAGCTTTGCCGCCGCCTTCAAGTTGGGCCACTCATTATAGACGATTTTCATCACGCCGCCGGAAGTATTGTCAAAAACAACATGAGAACGTCCAATCCGGCCTTCATATCCTTGGTTACGCGGAATAAATACCCCTCCCGAAACCGGTTGAGCCAGGCATTCAACACTCAAAGCAATAAAGCAAAATACCGGTAGAAGAAAAAGAATATTCTTTTTTGATAAACAGGCTATCATCAATTCCTAATTTTTTGAGTTAACACTAAACGCGTTACTACTATTGTCGCTATCATTCCCATATCCGTGCTTGCGTAACTCAAGCCATGCCTCATCAAATTTATTTCTATAGACGTTCCATATTATTGGATCTTTTGACTGGAAATCGGAAGGAACAACGCGAGCGCTATTATTTTCTTTCAAAATTTCTCTTACTTGACCATCTGGATCGATTATGATTTTTAGATTACTGGAAAATGGAATATTATCAAATGAAACATTAGCCCGTTTTGCAACAAAATCAGTTGGCGCATTTAACCGATTTATTACTCTATCTGCAATTGGTTTCTCGCCGTCAAGTAATCTCACGCGCAGGTTCTCTACTTTGTCATTACCAAGATTATGAATAGTTGCATTGACAGTATTATTGCTCCATATCGCATCCCAGGGATCAATAGCCAGGTCGGGAAGTTCTGACGGGCGGGAGTTGCTTTGCATCTTCTCGACCCTTATAACCAATGATTTTCGCGGAGGCACTGGCAGGGTTACCACATCGAACCTTGAAAGATCCTTCACTACCGACCATATCTCAGCTCCTCCGTTCCCATTATTTCCGGGGTCTTCATACAATGCTATCTTGTAACGTCCGTCATTTATACGAAAAAGACGCATATCCAGATTATGCAATTTGTTGCCAAAAGAGTAAGCCAGCGCATGCAGGGAATTATCGTCTGCGCGCAAAACAAGACGCGCCATATCCGGACCGCCGCCCGATGGCCATCCCACCGATAGTCTGGGATGGGCGTCAACACGCGCGCCGCGCGCGCCGCCTAACATGTATGCGTAAATATTGTCTTCCCCGCTCCATTCCGATCCATAGGGTAAAAAATCATCAGTCATTACCCGCGCGGCGGTCAACCGATAAAAACTATTTGAATCCAAAACAGAAGCAAAAAGCCTTAATCTTTGAGTAAGCGAATCAATGGGCTTTGAAATATAGGGAGCATCCGGCACGTCTTTGCCCCAATACCAATTAAGCACATTAACCGATGATTTGAAACCCTCTGCGTAATAGTTGATTGGCGTTTTCTCAGGTTTGCCAAGCCTCCATGCCGATTCCATTTCCCGTTCGGCTGCGTATGCCTGACCTAAATTGTGCACAATAGTTTTATAACGTTCACTTATAAAATCGCCGATATGCAGGCGGTCAATAGGGTATATATTACAGAATCCATTTCTAAAAAGCCCGGTTAATTCAAGTTTAGTTTGTATCGCATTTATAAAATCCAGAAGACTATAATTTCCATCCTGCAATAAATCTTCAAATCCCATATTTCCGAACATTGCATCATCATTCCATCCTCCGCCAATTTGTCCATCAGGATTTTGCTGTTTTAGCCACCAGTCAACTATTGCCCACCGCTTTTTATTGTAGTCTCTCATATAAACTGCCCAGTCAGGAGCTCTGAAGGGATCGGTTAATGTTATCAAGGGAGCCGTCAAGGGTTTTCTTCGGTTGCCATCCTTGAAATCAGGGCCGCTCATTGCTATAAGGAAATTAGCGACAAAATCATCTGGCTTCACCCTATGAATAGCCAATGCCGGAAGGAGCATATCATATGAGCCTCCGTAACAAGAAGGGTCGTCAATATCTACTCTTTCATTCGTGAACTGCCAGGGCATAAATTCATACTGCTTTGAATACTGAGCTTTGCCCGGAATGATTTCTTTCTCTGCATACGCATCTAAACATATATAACTGGCAACAGAAGAAACAAAAAGAGCCGCTTCATTTGTCGGGTCGCCAATCAACACTTCCGTTTTGTCGACCGTTCCAAGATCGATCCAAAGCCTGTCTCCCTTAGCGACAACAATATCATGGAAATCGATAGTAAGCGCTAATCTTCTATAGCCTTTATCAAACCCGGATAGTTTTACGGCAAACTGATTCCATAATCGCGATGGCACGCCCGGATCGCGCACCCTGATAAAGAGAACCTCTTCTGGCTTATTGGTTTTTATCGGAAGAGAAAGCGTAAGGCCTGTTATTCCTTGGGGCTTCGAGTAAGGTTCGCTCAGGATATTCAGACGACTAAAAGCGCCAATATCCGCTACAGACTTTTGCTTTCCAGTTGTTGACCTTGCAGCCGTTGCCACTTTACGTTCATCCCGAGAGGTCAGCGCGCGCATAGCAAATTGAGTCCGCTTATCAAGCTCCGGTTTGGTAAAACTCAAAACCAGCTTATCTCCTTTTGGGCTATTTGTTGAATAAGGAGCTGAAGTCACGTGATAAAGTCCTACTTCCTGAATCCTTTTTTCGCCGGAAAGGGGTAGGCGTAAGTCTCCATTGAAATCTGATGGAGCGCCGTATTTTTCCGTAAATGGAATTCTGAACGTAGACCCTTCGGTAGCTGTGATCATGGATCCATAAAAGAATCCGTTATTGTCCGGCGCCTTAAACAGGTCTTCTTTGTTTCTCATTTCGTCGCGGCCAGACTGAACCTTTACATTGGTAAGATTTCCGGTGAGCGTAATATAATTTACCGTTGATTCCGGAGATGTCTTAATATCTACTTTCTCCGCATGAAAATCCCCGTCGCCGGGGATAATGGTAAAATAAGCATAATCATGCGGCCAGGCCATCTCGTTGCGTCCGTCAATTACATGCCATCCTGGTACTTTGCCATCTGCAACATCTGCAGGCCAAACCTCGGAGAAGGATAGGGGCCTGTCGGGCGAGATTACTGGCAGGTTTTCGCTTCGGTCTGCCCCGCTATAGCGAGCCAATCGTTTCGAATCAGGATCCTTTCTAACATAAGTTAAGGATTCGTTCTTAGGAGGCGTATTTGAAGACATCAGCCTGGCTATTTCCCTGTCTGACAATGGACGGTCCATTAAGTATAATTCGTCGTATATCATCCCCGGAGCCGGAAGGTGAAAAAGGCCGGGAGGCGCTGTTTCAAACCAGCCGTCCTCTCCCCAGGAAGAGGCTATCTTCCTGCCGTTAAGCCAGAGTTCCATACCATTTGCCCAATCCCAATTCAATACTACATGATTCCAAACGGATGGGTCCCAAACCGCTTCTGAATTAAGTTCGTGACGTACATACCTTGCATCACGCAGGTAGGCCGAAATCTTATTCTCGCTATTGGTCAGTATGCCGATCAAGTCGCGTTCCTTTCGCCCGAAGGAAATGGTGGTCTGCTCAAATAATGGACCAGGAAAGGCAATCTCTCCCTTTGCCCAAAACGCCACGGCCCCAAGCCGTGGGCTGACCCTCCCGCTTCCCCAGATGAAAGGCTGATTATACCCCATAGTATTGCCGGGATGAGTATTGAACAGCACTGCCGTGATCAGATCAAGATCGATCCCCGACATGTTATTGGCATCCGGAGGAGCCGGAATAAAGCTCATACGAATGCCTTTTCCAAATTTGCCGCCGGGAAAATCTATTTTCCTTTCCGCAATGGATTTTTTTCCAGACTGTTCAATAAAATCTTCCTTAAAGAAATCGGGATTGTCAAAAGACATATAATAGGATACTGGAGTTCGATAAAGTTCCGGTCCTTTGGCCCCCCCGTTCGATTGACTGTAAACTTTTATTCCCAGTAAACAGCTGCATATAATAATAAAGGAGGTAGCAATCTTCGAGATATCGTACATCATGAAGTCATTTAGAATTCGTATTAATAATCCCTTTCACCTTATCTACTTTCCCTTTTGGCTTATATAGCCCAACAAAAGCCGCATATTTTTTACGTATTCTCTTGTTGAAATATATTCCTGATCAGAAGAATCCACTATTCCTTTCCCGCTTTCTTCGCTAAGCCTTGCCGTATTGGTTTCAACGCCGTCTTTTGTAATAGCATATGGCCGGGTGATTTGTATATGTTTGACCATCCAACGATGTTGCTTATCCAGCGAACCAATAATTTTCCTTATTTCCGATTCTTCCATTTTAACAGAAGAAATATATTTTCGACGAGCAACATCAGGTCCATCGTCTAGCGGCCAGGCCATTTGGTAATACTGTTGAGGGGTAATATCCTTCTGGAAAGTTTCAATTTTAAGAGGCGAGTTTTTAGTAGCTTCCTCAGCGGTGAGAGAAGCAATTCTTTTGTATTCCTCTTTGAGCTTTTCTATCGGAACATTTGATTTTGCTCCATAATGTAAAAGCGGTTTTTCATCTTTGTAATCCCACCAATATTTTCCGTCAACTATACCAGAGCCGGTTCTGTGCGCATAAAGCGCTTTATTGGTGCCCATTTCAATAAATGTAGGATGGGTATATCTTCCATTCTCTGTAGCGCTCTGAGGTAGGGAAGTGCTTTCAAGCCATTGAATAGCGTCGGGTATTCTCGAAATGAATTTACGATCTCCTGTATATTGATAAAATAGCATCAATAATTTTGCGTGCTCATAGGTAACCGAGGGTAACAAAGCAGGCGGCTCATAACTGCGGGCGTGGGCAGGCTCTAAATTCATATTGTACTGCAGGCCCCACCCTCCCTGGGGGCTGCCCTGATGTGTGATCAGATAAAAATTCATAGCCCTTCTTATCGGATCCAGAAGGCGTTCCTCTCCCAGCGTAACATAGCATTGAATAAGGAAATCAAGATTTCCCCAGATCACATCATCATTATAGGTGTAAAAAGAAGTATAGTCATCGTCATAATGATGAGGATAATCGTATTTGAGCGGATATCGTTGCGGCCATCCGCCCATCGGATACTGGCTTTCAAGAACAAATGCAATGGCTTTGTTAAGAGCCGGTTTGAGCGAGATGTCAAGCTTTTGCAAGTATATTCTCAACAAAAATTTAGCGGCGTCGGAAGTGGTAACGTCGTCAAATGTAGCGTTCCCATAATAATGATTAAACTCTTCAAAACCCCAGGCATTCTTACCTATGGTATTGTACCAGTTCTTCAAGGAACGATCTCCGGCAAAATCTATCATATAGTTCCATCCGCCGCAGGGAAGCTGTCCCCATATCAATGCCTTAGCGGCATTTTCAGCGGCCTGGTAATAATATTCGTCGCCTGTAACGGCATAGGCGTCCAAAAAAATGTTTCCCATAGAAACCACGCCGTCGCTTTGAACCTGGATCTGCGTTTTGTAAAATTCCAGTTCTCCCCATCTTCTGGTAAAGTCTGGTAGATAGGTTCCCACATAACCTCCATTTACGCTCACCTGCTCAACCATATACTTCGTTGCATCAAGCATAGCTTTTTTTGCATCATCAGTTAAAGTCCTTTTTTGAGCCATCGCTAAAAATCCGGAAGAAATAAAATAAAAAACAATGCAAAAAGAAGTAGTCAATTTCATAGCCTTATAGTTTGATATACTCATTTGATCCCGTTGAGATAATAGTAAAAGAATAGTATGCAGTTATTATTTTTCGCTTCTTTCAGAAAGAGGTATATGTATGATAGCAAATGATGTTAGTCCAAATCCCGCTCCAAGCTCCTTTGGTCTTAAAGAGTCGGAAGGAGATCCGTTCAAGCCAACGTAAAGCGTGGATCCGTCGTCGGTTACTTTAATGCCATAAGTTCCTCCCGGCGCATAGTTAAATGCCTTATTCATAGGCTCGTGCAAAAATGCCAGCGCTTTCTGTTCTCCCTTTTCAATATTGTACTGAATAACCGGGGTTCCGGAAAATCCGGCAGAGCCATGGGCTCCCGGAAGGTAGTAAAGATACTTTTCGTCTGGCGAGAGATCACAAACAGTAATATACTCTCCATCTGTGAGAAAATTAGAGCCTAGTAAATCGACCTGGTCCTTTGAAGGCGAGTAGCGAAACAGTTCTCCTCCCATGGTAGCGCCATAAATGTATCCATCTTTCGTTTCTCTGGTATCTGACCTGAAGCCGGCGCTTTTGAAATAGGCATTTGTGGGCATGACGGAATTGGTCTTCAAATCGTATTTCCAAAGCGTAGTGTATTTATTGCCTTCTTTATTAAGCCGCCTTTTGATTCCGGGCAACATGGAAGCCGATATCAATTTACCCTCATCAGCTTTGCTGAACTTTGCCTGATCTTTTTCCCAGGCTTCCAGCAGGGACTTTAACCGAACTCCGGTATGAGCAAAACTCTCTCTTCCATTAAAATACAGATTGCCTTTCGCATCCAATATAAAATTTCTATCCATCCCGATTTGTCCCGGAACGCCTTGGTAGATCCATTCTTTCTTATTCATATCGAAGACGCCTAATGCGAAACCGTCGTTATAAGCAGGATCTCCTTCAAGCGCGCAATAAAGTAAGTTTCGTTCAGCGTCATATTTTGTCGTAGCAGTAACCCTTGCTTTCGGGAAATCGGCATATACAATGTTTTTGCTTGTTGCGGGATCATATTGAAAAAGCTTTCCTCCCGCTATCTTTTCGGTCCATTTGCTCAATATAGGTTCGCTTCCCGCTTTTCCCCCGTCGTCAAGGGTACCGGTGAAATAAATCTTTTTGTCTTTACCCTCTATGATATGCGCGTGCACTTTCGAAAAATGCACTTCCCCGGGAGAGGCGCCCGTGATTTCATTAAGATCGGCAATCTTTTTGAGATCCCTGGTAGAAGGATCCCAACAATAAATAAAAGCTTCTCCTTCTTCTATGCCTCCATGGTTGCCAATACCCGCATAAACTTTTCCGTCGCTTGCAATGCAAATATCGCCCCAGGAAGACCATCCTGTTCCGTTAAAAGACGCGCTTGGCAGTTCTTCAAAATATGCCAATTCAACTTTTGGAGCTTCTTTTGCAATGGTTAATCGTAGCGCCGAGTTAGAATCCAAAATATGCTTTACAGAAGAAGGAACCAAAAGTAGTTCTGGCCCCGTTAATGTAGCAACGCCATTTTTGTCGGCGGTCGGAAGGGCAGGAGGCCAGGTTGTCCCCTTGCTGATATCGTCGCCAACGCTATTGCATGAAATTAACGACCAGGCGAAAAGAAATATCAAACCGATTGATAAAAAGTTCTTGTTGATCTTTTTCATTTTTGATTTTGCTTTTAACGCATTTGACAATGAGGGTTGTAGTATTAAATAGGGATTTTTGGATCAATGTTCTGCTTCAATGAATTTTTAGCGCGCCGTCATCTTAGATTTCCTAGTTATCGATCGGGTCTATTCTATTGTATTGTATTGGATTGGATAGGATAGGATCTTTCTCTATCCCCGATTAAATAATGGGTTTTTTATTTCCATCAGATTTATTTCCTGAAGCTCTCTGCTTCGTTCGATGTCCATAGCTGGTTTATCTTCTGATTCTATAGCTAATTTCTTCTTCCATTTTTCGCTGTTCTTATCCGCTATATTCACCCAGCCGACTATGTAAAGATTGCCATTGTCAGCAACTTCCAATCCCTGGCAATAACGCGGTCTGCGTCCGTCAATCAATTCTAATGGACCATGATCAGTATATTGCCTGAGTGGAATATTATAAGTAACCAAATGAATCTCCGAGTCACCTGAAGTTCCATCCGGATTCATCTTTGTATAGGGCGCCGTATAATAGGCTATTTTACCATCTTTCGATAGCTCAAAGCCAAGAGAGGTATAGTCCGTTTCGCCAGATTTCTTATTCGGAGCAGCCGCAATTCGATCTAAGATTTCCACTTCCCCGGTCTTCGGATCAAAAGAAACCAACCAATCGCTGAAATACATAATACCAAAGAATTTTTTGTAGGCTTTGCTCCATTTGACAGTTCGCCACGCAACCCCAACAGAATAACCTACCCCTTCTTTTTCAAGAGGGATATTAAACATGGGTTTATCAAAAACGGGTTTTTTCAGGACGCTTACTTCATTCTTATTAAAATCATAAGCCTGAATAGTTCTGAACATCGTGTGCCAGTAAACATTACCGGTAGTTGGATCTACGCCCAAAGAACGCGGGCCCTGCTGAGGAGTAGGAGCTATGGCTTCCCGCCAGCGTTCTACCTTCTTTTTGTCAATATCAAAATAGAGGAAGGAATATCCCGGCCAGGTGACAGCATACATTCTTTTGCGTACAGTATCCATATCTACGGCGACCAGACCTTCATTAGGAGCGGGTATTCCAAAGTCTTCGAATTTTCCAGTTTTAAGATCATAACTCATAAAATGTCCACCGGGATAAGTACGGTCATAAGCTCCGGCATGCGTGCCAAACCAGAGTTTTCCCCTGTATTCAAATAGATCGCAATGCACCTTTCCCTGATTTATAACCTTTCTCCTGTCCTCGCCGACTACAGAGGTCAGGTCTGCTATATTGTCAACAGCTCCGGTATGCGGATTGTACCGGAAAAGCCGGGCTCCGGATTGCTTGTTGTGTGAACAAATAACATAATAGACATTCCCATCCGAAGCGTGCGCCAGGGCGTTGTAATGAGAATCGCCAAACAAAAAATTCGCATCTATCATTTTGGTTTTTACGGGACCGTCTAAATATACAGTTCCCGGCGTTTGTTGGGCAAAGCAATATGCGACAGGCAGAATCACTATAAATAATATGAACAAGAATACAAAAAAATTATGCTTTTTAGAATCAAATGAAATCACAGTAGCCATCTTTTTAAAGTCAAATATTAGTTTCAGTTCCTTTCCTGATTTGGAATATGTACAATAATGAATGACGTTAATTTATAGCCGCCATTCGAACCGACAATAGCGCCGTTTAAACTGATATAGCTCGTTGACCATCATTACTTATTTGCATTCCGTAAGTTCCAAATGACGCATAGTTAAATGCCTTGTGTCAGAAAATTTGAACCCAATAAAGCGATTTCATCTTTTGATGACGAATAACGATATAATTCTCCACCCATTGTTTCGCCATAAATACATCCTTCTTTTGCCTCCCGCGTTTTTGACCTACAACCGGCCTTTTTAAAATAGGAATTTGCGTGACTAACTAGTTTGCTATAGGATCATATTTCCAAAGCAAAGCTTTAATGGACATCCCACCACAGCGGAGTGGAAATTTTATCAGGGCCATTTAAATGTTCAACGCCTTTTTTCACGCCCTCTTTATTGGTTTCATATTCGTAGATAAGAAAAGGAAGCCTCCTTATCCAATTCGCATTGGGATCTGGAATGTCAGGGTTGTCTGAATTTGCAACGGGGTATAAGGGCAATACGCTGCGATTCCTTCTATAGTCGGCCCAGCCTTCATTGCCATCAGGAAATAAGGCCAGCCATTTTTGAACGGCAATTTGCTTTTTCTGTATAGCTATATCCGAGGCGTCAAACCTGACCGGCACATCGGCAGCCGGCGGGGAATTAAGATAATCGCCGGGCGCGATAGGGATGGTCGTTCCGTCAATATAAGCGTCTATTATACCTGGATCTGTAATGCCCCACTGTAACATGGAATTTCTAATACCGGCTTCATACAGATCCTGTAAGGAACCTCCCATATTCCATCCTAACAAAACGCCCTCTGCTCTTAAGAAATAAGCTTCTGCGGTACACATTAGATTTTGAGGAGTTGAAAAATAACTAGCCCAGCCTCCTCTAGTCGGAGAGGACCAGCGAGGTCCAATATGAGAGTTAGCCAATTTATTATTTTGAGGAAGGGCTAATTGCGCTATGGATAACCCATTTCTAAGACCTTCGTAGGTTCCGGAATTTTGCGCCGGTAAAAAATATTCGCTGATTCTCGGATCCTGGTATCCTTTTAATATAGATTCCATTGCAGCGCTCATGTTAAATTCAAACCATTCCGACATTTCTGAAAGCTTATTAATATCCCTGGTATTCCTTTCCATAAGCGCGTCGTCATCGGGGCTGACCGTGAACACTCCATCCGCAACGGCGGCCTCAGCCTCGGCTTTGGCGGTTGCGGGATCTACCCCGGATATCCTAACGGCATATCTCAAACGAAGCGTATTGGCAAACTTGATCCATTTTTCGACCTTTCCCTTATATATAACATCCGCCGCCCCGCCAAAAGGCGTTTTGTCGAGATTGTTTTTAAGTACGCTTATCGACGTTTTTAACCTTTCGAAAAAATCCATGTAGATATCTCTTTGCGAATCATAAGTAACGCCATCGCCAGGCTGGCCGGCTTCAAAATAAGGTATGGGCCCCCAGTAATCCGTAGTGCGTTGAAATGCAAATACCCACCAAATATTGGCCATGGCATATTCGGCGGAATTGCTTTCTGTATTTTCAAAGATCGTTTGCAATTGAGGCACAACATTTACGTATATAGGATTGAATGCGCTCCTTGCCCATCCCATATTGATAGCATAACGATCTGTAGGAAAATACGTGGCATTATTAGCAATATACTGGGCATATTGTTGAGAATACAGGTTTTCAGCCGTTTGATCGCCTACAGGCACAGATTCAACCGCTGCGGTAAATAGAAATTTCAAATGCAGGGCTCCAATTCTATTTGATGTAATTGAATTTTTATCGACATTAATGTCGCCAAAATCCTTGGTACAAGAGGTCGTCGATAACAATAAAAACGCGATTAAGCCTGTATATAAATTAAACTTTGGAAATATTTTTAAGCCTTTCATATTTGTTTTGTTTACAGGTCAGAAATTTACATTCAGATTGAGGCCCATAACCCGGGTAGGCGGAATATAAGCGAACTGATCTAGTACGCCTCCTCCGCCCGTCATGTCGGGATCAAACCACATTTTCCGTTTTCCCAATCCAGGAATGTCTAATATTGAACTTCCGCGGTATAGAAACATTAAATTTCTGGCCACCAGAGAGAGGCGGGCGGATTTTACAAATGCATTGCCGGATAACGGAATACCATAGCCCAAAGAGATTTCCCTGACCCTGAGATTGGTGGCGTCGTAGGTAAAAAATTCACCCACGCCGTAACGCTTGCTCGACACCCATTGCCAGAACTGCTGAGCCGAAATTGTAGCGCCGACCTTATTGCCGCTTTCATCAACGCCGTTTAAATTCCATCCGCCTTCCCGATGCTTAGCAGTAACCTCAGGCCCGCCGTCAAATAACAAGTCCATATCTACTCCCGATACGACCGTGCCGCCAATACGACCATCGAGTAAGAGCCTTAACGAAAACTGTTTGTAATTAAACGTATTGGTCATCCCAACCATTTCTCTCGGATTGAAATTTCCAATGATTTTGTTTGCCACGCCTGCCTGATTTGAAATCGCCGGTAAGCCGTTGGCGTTGACCAAATATTCGCCTTTCACATTTTTCATCCAGTAACTGGAATACATATCGCCATAAGCTCCCCCCTCTGTTATCTGAGTGGTTACCGTATTGCTTGAGAAGAAGCCCCTGTAGACTGTTTTTAATTTTTCATCTAACTCAACAACCTTGTTTCGGTTCAACGAGAAATTCAAAGCAATATCCCAGCTATAATCCTGGCTTCTGACAGGAGTCGCGCCTAACGTTATCTCTAGTCCCCGGTTTCTGATATTGCCCGCATTAATATACTTTGAACCATAACCAGTCGCAGGAGGGATGTCAATGCTAATCAATTGGTTGAATGAATTAGATTGATAATAGGTAAACTCTGCGCTTAAACGGTTGTTCAGCAACTTGATTTCGGTATTCAATTCCAGGTTTTTTACAATTTCAGGTTTTAAATCCGGGAAGGGAAGGACGCCCCTCCGGCGTAAATAACCACTAGCAGGTCCCGCCTGATAATCGTAGACGGAGGTAAGCAGACCAAACTGTCCTCCATTTCCAACCTCTGCATAATTTATACTGGCTTTCCAATAAGATATGCTTGCCGGAAGCGTGAACATGCTCGACAAGATCGCTGAGGCGCCAACTGAATAGTATTGGTATGAATGCGGAGCAGGCAGAAGAGAAACCCAGTCGTTGCGTAAACT
Source organism: Chitinophagaceae bacterium (assembly GCA_016786785.1). Lineage (GTDB taxonomy): Bacteria > Bacteroidota > Bacteroidia > Chitinophagales > Chitinophagaceae > Flavitalea. The sequence continues at coordinate 20,769 of JAEUVR010000186.1, read as the reverse complement.
TGCATTAAGATATAAGAAATCCTTGTAAGAAAAATTAACCTGTCCAAAAACAGACTGTGTCTGGATCTGATTGGACGTTGAGTTCATGATAGAAGTAGCGGCATAATTAAGACTAAACATGTTGGGCACATATAAACCGCTCGCGGTTAAAATATCTACACCGTTGGTGTTATTCTTATATATAGCGCCAAATTGATAATTAACCTTAAGATCTTGCGCAATACTGTTTGTGCCGTCAAAAATGAGGTCAAACCATTGTTGTTCGCTTTTTGTATTAGTTTTTACAAAAGTCCCGCCATCCATTTGTGGGTTATAGTCTGTGCCATCCCAAACTTTATGCTCAGTTTGCGCAAACCTCTTACTCAGGTTGGCATTTCCGGTAACGTTCAACCAGGGCGTGATTTTATAATTAACCTTTATATACCCTGCCGTTTGATTCAAATCTTCTGGTTGTACGCTTCTATATAGCCTCCAATAAGGATTCTGATAAGTTCTTCTATCCGGAGACGGCCAGAGCGTAGGAACCGGCAAACCGCTACTATTAATCGTTTCAAAATCTTTAGCATAAGCATAAGGCACGTTTCTTGGAATCTGCAAAGTCAAAATGCTAAAAAATTGCTTTTGACCTCTTCGGGTATCTTCTATTTCCTGGTCCAGGTAAGTGAAATTGCCATCCACGGATAAACGATCGCTTATCTGGGCTGTTAGCCTTAGGTTCACATTATGACTCATTAAATTATTATTAGGAACAATTCCCCTTTTAGATTCATTAAGGTATGACAGATGGCCTTGTAGTTTTTCTGATCCTCCGGAAACGCTTACCGAATTACTTAGATTTATTCCCGACTCAAAAAAGTCTTTAATATTGTTTGGTTGGGGAGAATATGCGCTCGTATTGCCCTTGTAATCGGTATACGTTTGGCCTTCCATTTTTGCGCCCCAACTGGATCCGGCCATCGGATCCAGTACGCCGCCGCTTCCCTGTCCGTATTCATCCTGCATTGGGGGCAATCCATAAGCTGAATTAACGACCAGTCCTGAATTTAAATTTACTGAAGTCTTACCGTTGGCATTTCCTTTTTTTGTTGTGATAATAATTACGCCGTTCCCAGCCTGGCTGCCATACAACGCGCCGGCTGAAGCCCCTTTCAATACGGTGATAGACTCAATATCATTGGGATTGACCATTGGCGTGTTAAAATTACTTGGCACCCCGTCTATTACGATTAATGCATTGCTACTAGCCTGTATTGACCTGTCGCCTCTTAAAACGATATTTACGCCGGAGCCAACCCCTCCTAAGGATTGAGTAATTAAGGCGTTGGATATTTTTCCCTGAAAAGCATTAAGAAAATTATTGGGATCCTGGACTTCTATCATCTCTTTGGGCTTAACAACCTGCGTTGCATAAGCAAGGGATCTGACTTCCCGCTTTATTCCCAATGAAGTCACCACTATCTCATTCAAGCTGGAAGCCTCCACTTCCAGCATAATGTTGATTTCTGTCTGGTTGCCCAGGTTCACTTTTTTTGTTTGAAATCCTACGATCGAAATTTCGAGCGTGATGTTTTTGTTATCAGGAGCGGTCAACCTAAAATACCCCTCATTATTAGTGGACGTTCCTATATTGGTTCCTACGATCAATACCGATGCATTTTCCAAAGGCGCCCCCTGCTGGTCTGTCACCGTTCCCCTTATTTCAACGGGAGGGGGGAGCGCCGCGCCGAAGCCAGGGTCCGGCTTTTTGGGCTGGATCACTACTGTTTTTTCAACAATAGTATAGGTAAGCGGTTTCCCTTTCAGGCATTCTTCGATAGCTTTCTGAAGCGTTACGTTTCTCACGCTTACCGTGACATTTCCCGCTTCTTTTAGCGCTTCATAGGTAGAAACGAAGTCATAGCCGCTTTGCCGCTGGATCTTTTGAAAAACCTTCTCTAAAGGTTTATTGCGTTCGGAAAGGGTTATCTGCGAATAGCCGTTTGCAGATACCTGTATGCAGGCTGCCAGTATGATAATTGCAGTCAGCTTCATAGTTTTCAGCGTCAGTTTTGGAATTTCCGGTATGGCCAGCCGGGGGTAAATATGAATCTTTAAATTCATAACTTTGCTTAGTTTAGGTTAAGTAATAGTAGTCTTCAGCGATTTATTATTAAGGTTAACTTGAACATCTCGCCGGGTCGTGGCGCAAACACTTCCCGGCTTTTTTGTGCAGTTAACTTGAGAACAATTTTATAGTATCAACTATGATATTACCTTACATCTATTTTGTGAATGGTAAATTTGCTATTCCCCGGTTGTCATTACCCACTCGCCGTAAGAAACAATACGATACGCAACAATTAACTCTACGTCGATATACTTAGGGCTTAGCCGGCATGACCACGATCTTGTTGCCTTCTATACTAAATTTAACTCCCCCGGCCGCCTCCAGTATTTTTAATACCTGCGATGCATTTATGTCTTTTGAGATAGATCCCAGGAAGCGCTGATCTACCTTTCCCTTATACTCCACATTTACATTATACCAGCGGGAGATCTGGCGCATGATATCGCGTATATCCATACTTTCGCTAAACCGGAATTTACCGCCCTTCCAAGCCATCACATCTTCTATATTTACTTCGTTGGATACTTTGATATCGGCGCTCTCCCCATGGCCTATACTCGCCTGCTGACCCGGTTGTAACAGTTGCGAAACCGTCTTTTTGCTCACCCGCACAGAACCTTCCAATAACGTGATCTCCTGAGTAGCTTCATCTTCATACGTATTTACATTAAAATGCGTTCCTAAGACGGAGATCGTAACGTCGTCGCGCTGTACCCTGAAAGGCATCGCCTCATTATGCGCTACCTCAAAATAGGCTTCTCCGCTTATTGTTACCCTTCTTTCCTTATCAGCGAAGACGGTAGGAAAACTGAGGCTGGATCCCACATTAAGCCATACATGAGTGCCATCAGAGAGCGTGAGCATCAATGGTTTGCTCCCTCGCGGAACGCTGAATGTATTATATCCGATAGCTTTAGCGCCGTTGCCCGTGTAAGCAACCCCTCCATTGGATTGTTTGACTATGCTTATATTGCCTTGCATAGCAATAGTTCCCTTAGCCGCATCATCTATTTCGACGCTGGAGCCATCGGCTAAAATGAGCACTGCCTTGCTTCCTGAAGGCGGGGCAATATCTTTGGAGGCTGATCGTAAGACGCGCGAGGAGGACTCTCTGACAGAGGAAAAATAAAAATAATACCCGGTAAATAGTATTATGACTGCAGCTGCGGCAGCAGTTATCCTGAACATCTTCATTCTTCTCACTTTGACAGAGGGCGCCGCCTTCGGATCGCTAATAGCACGGGTATATATAGCGTCCCAATCCGCGTCAGAAAGACGTTTTTCAGGGTGCTGCCGGCTCCATATATCCCATACAAAATCTTTTAATTCAGAATGATAGCCTGGTTTTCGAAGCCATTCCATAAGCTCATTTTCCTCCGAAACAGTGGATCGTTTGGAGATATATGCATCCAGTAAATAAAAGACTCGGTCTTTGGAAAGTTCCATATCATTAAAATCTTTAATCCTGTATTAGACAGATACACAAGGAAAGCATTTGTACTACTCCCGCCTAAAAATTATTTCACGGAACATGAATTCCGGTTTGATGTTCCAACAGAATTTCGACTCTTCATTCAGATATCCCCTGTCTATAAGGGCCAGACGGGTAGCAATGCCTATCGCTATCGATAGATTTTCAGGCAATCAACTGGTGAATAACGCACCGATAACGCCATTATATCATCATCAGAAAAATAAAAGATGACTTACGTAGGAAGGTGTGAATAGATTTAATTGCATCAGAGAGATGGTTTTTAACGGTATTCGGCGATATCTCTAATTGACGGGCGACCTCTTCCCGGTCCATACCTTCCTCTTTACTTAGCTTAAACACCAGTTTTTGCCGGGCTGGCAGCCGGGTTATCGCCTGGGATATCAATTCCCTGCATTCGTTAGCAAGGATTATTTCATCAGTAGCATTTTCAGCAGTGTTAATTACAGAGGTAGATTGTAAGAATTTTCTTTCAGCAGCTAACCTACGGTAGTGATGATATACTTTTCTGTAAACGGCAGTGAAGAAGTAGGAGGAAGGATGATCAACATTCAGCAGGTTCGAACGATTTTTCCAGATACTCATAAAAACTTCCTGTACAATATCCTGCGCGGTTTCATCAGATTGCGTCATCTTAAAGGCTACAGCATAAAAACGGTCTTTATAAATATCAAATAATCTCCTGAATGCAGGTTCATTGCCGGATGCGATCTCAGCAAGCAACGCTTTTTCATCGTATTGTAGGCAGTTAGGCAAGTTGTAGCATTTATATAAAGAAAAATCCCTTGCTCTTCAAATATAGATAAATCTTAATTTTAAATCAGTACTGCTTCGACGTTGGATAGATAAGCGCCCTCAAATCCTTGACTGGTTTGTCTTCTATCGGATTAGGAAAGGGTTAGGAATTACTTTCTTAAGATACTGACAGTCAATGTTTGTAAATCAAAAAACATCCGTTAAATCCATGCAATAAAATTTAAAGACGCAAATAATAATAAGTAGAAACTTTTTTGATTAAGATCAAAAGTACAGATAAATATTTTTATACCGATTTGGCTACAAATGCATTTTTTGACTGTTACCTAACGAAATCACGCTAATCTTGCCGCGCTTTTTTCATCTATAAACAACATAACATTGGGGTGGTTTCTAAAAACAGTAGAAGGATAGTTCTCCTGGATCTCTTCGTTAAGCGTGTGATAGATAGCATCTGCTTTTTTATCGCCGGGCGCTATTGCATAAGCATAATCAGCTTTAAAAAGGGCCGGCACAGTAAGGGTGATTGCATGCGTAGGGACTTCCTCTATATGGTTAAAGCAGGATGGATCAGCGGGGTCTACCTGTTGTCGCCTGTTTTTTTCATCCAGGTCTACGATCTTCACTATCGCTGGATCGTTAAAATCAGCGACATGGGGGTCATTGAAAGCCACATGCGTGTTTTCGCCTATTCCCAGAAATACAATATCGGTCGGATATTTCTCTAATAATTCAGCATATCTTTTACATTCCTGGTCAGGATCGGCGGCGCTTCCATTAAGGTAAAAAGTATTCCGAAGCGAGACTTTACCAAAAAATCGCTGTTTTAGAAAATTGCCAAACAACTGCGGCGCCTCGCTGTTCAAGCCTACATATTCATCCATATGAAATGCGTTTACCCTTTTCCAATCGACCTTCTTTTCTGCCAGGCTAGCTAAAAATTCATTTTGGGAGGGGGCTGCTGCAAAAACAATATTGATAAATTCCTTTTCTTTCAATAATTCAACAATTTTATCCGCGGCAATAGCGGCGGCCGCCGCGCCCATGAGGGCCCTGGTTTCAAATATTTTGACCGTTAAATTGCCTTTCCTTAATTCTCGCATGATTTTCTTTTTATTATTCGGTTATTTAATTCGTTTTATTTGCATGCGCTATTCTGTCCGGCGACCGTAGTTCTGTTTCGGGGAATTCGCGCTGAAATTTTAATAGGAGGTTTAGTTTGTAAATCCATTCTTTCGCTCCTTCTTAATATCCTGCTCATCTCGCGGTATTGGAACCTGACTCATTAATATTTATTTGCTAGTTGCTCTTGGTTTATAAGGTTCACGATAGTGCCAGAAAACTTCCAAACCTGATGGTTCGCCAAGCGCCGATCCGGCATTGCGTATTCTCATTCTAAGCGTATTGCGCGCCGCTGGTCTCAACCGCCAGGTAAATTTATCGGGAGAGGGTTGCCATCCCTGTTCGTCAATATTTATCTCAAAGGTTTCGAAGTTAGGCGTGACGGTAATCATGTGGATATTGATCTGCCCCTCAATAGTATCATAAGTCGCGCTATACTCCACCCTGTTGAGGGTAGGGTAGAAGTCTGCCGGCCGATCCGTATGTAAGGCATATTCCAATCTTCTTGGAGTTGCGCTGTCATACCAGTTAATATAGCCGTTCCAGGGCCAGATGGCTACGCCCTGGGTGAGGGGCCGCGGATAGGGGCGCGATAGAAAGTCGTTACGGGGGATAAACCGAATGAATCCAGCCAGCCGGTGGTTGAAAGGCGGCCGATCAGGGTTATTTACATAATCGGTGAAAGTGGAGAAACCGATAGGCGCAGAAAAGCGGTCCAGGTTTTTTGATTCTTTTGGAGACCAGGCTGTCCAAGGCATGGGATTGGTCCAGTCAATCGGATTCGCCGCAGAAAACCCCAATTCTTTCAGAAACCATTGGTGTTGCTCAAGTACGCCGAGCGGTTTACCGGTACTGGCATTGAATTCATAAGAGTCAGAGAAGCTCCAGGGATCTACGTGCACCCAGGCGCCAAGTTCATCTACATAAACTTCAACAGATTCGTGCGTGAAGATATTTATATGTCGCACATTATAGCCCAGAGACTGAAGGGCTTGCATAAATACAACCGAAAACTGAATACACATCCCGCCGGCCCCAAGGCGTTCGTTCCGATCCAGCACTTTAAGGGCATTCCATTCGGGATATTCCGGCATGGGATATGTATGGCGCCAAAGACCAGACACAAAATGGCGAATACGATTTATTTTCTCAAAATCTCCATGAGCGTCCTTGATCAAAGAATCTATCTTGAGCCTGTCGCGAATCAACTTTAATGTCTTATCCGACGCATTTTCATAGGACATACGAAAAGAGGAATAATGATGCGCAGGATTAATAGCTTCGGTAACATAGTAAGTATCAGACGGAGGCGGATCATAGCTCAGTTGCCGGTGAATGCTCACATTTTTGACGACCGGCGAAACAAGCGGATCCCTCGTCTTCAAAAAAGCCCTCCATTGAAGATAGCGCATATCTCTATCCGGTAGTTGAAAGGAGGCGCTGGCCCCGCTGCCAAGCGTCTGCCATGTTCCCCATTCCTTATCCAACATATCATTGGTATTGGCCATACGCGCTTGCCATATAACCTCGGCGCCTTCAGGAACAAAAGCGGCGACATCCATACGAAGTCCTTCTACCCTGCAAACAGGGCGAACAACAGGATAACCCTCTATGCCAGACCAAAGATCAATTGGGGGAGAATCAAGCATTGCTTCTGGCTTAAAGCGATCTAAACTCAGGCGGATGGCGTACTCTCCGGAAACGTTATTGCGAGGCCCCAGTTTGCCTTTAAGCCAGGTCTTACCGCCATCCAACGATTTTGCAGAGCTGGCGCCAACATGGATAGGCTTTAGTTTGGCCTGTATCTCTTCACTCGAACGGCGGAAATACATAAATGAATTAGGTTCCGGGGCCGACTTTGTGTTTGTTTCCTCCTTGTTGAGGCGAACCTGGTCGGCGCTGATCATAGCAGTGTTGCCATCATAAGTAAATTTTGCGCCTCCATCATTGTATTCGTCTTCGCGGGCGAACAACAGATCATTTCCCTTGCCCTTTGGCGCATCAGATCCCACAATCACCTCATTCAGCCCCTCTCTTAAAAGAGATACGGGGATCTCCACCCATTGCCATTGGGGTTGCAACCATGATGAATGGCTTCCCGGAATCCGCTTTCCATTGACAATAAGGTAATAGGGGGCAGGCTTTCCAAAATCGTTGGCATGTTGCGTCATATACAAAACGACATGCGCTCTTTGGGCGCGCGGGTCATCCAGGTAGAATTGCTTACGTGCGAGTACCCCCGCATCGATGAATTCAAGATACGCGCCTTTCTCGCTGGCCCCTGCGCCTGCGCCGTCATTTTCAAGAAGCGTCCGGTCAACAATACGAATTCCATCGCGAGACGGCGTATTCATTACGTCGTATGTGAATCCATCCTGGTAGGCCTGCTCTGCAGACATTTCCGTTACAACGCTTTTTTGGGTTTGCGCAACCAGGGAAAATGCGGAAGCAAGCAATAGAATGAAGACAAAGAGCAGGGCGGGACTGTATTTCCACGATGTTTTCGCATCGATATCGCCGGTATTCGGGGAACTTTTGTTACCCAGTTGATTTTCCATTTTTTCTTGATTTATGCCGTAGGATAAAAATTATCAGCTCATCCTTGCTAATAAGTATTGAAACATAATTTTTTTCAGTTGTTAAATTTTAGAACGCCAAAAAATTCAGGCAAATGAAAATTAGGTTAGACATTATTCACTAAAGACCAGGTTATAAAATGTGGGTTAGATCCTTCCTCTGCAATTTTGTAAAAATTAGCGCGCCAGGCAATGGCTGGTCCTGGAGCAGTAATAGTTGTATATTTCTCTAGTATCGCGAGCGGGATCCTGCATTCAATTGTCCAGGTTACCGGATCAATTATTTCAGGGTAAACCTTTTTAGGTAGGGAATGCGCGATCTCTATTTGTTTAATATCATTACTGTCGATCTGGATATTCTTCTTTTGCGCCGCATTATGATATCCCATTAAGGCGGAGCCGCCGCAATTGATCTCCAGGTTAAAATAAGCGTTGGGCGCATCGGTATCGGGCGAAAAGAAAAACTCAATCGCGGCGTCTTTCCAAACCGGGCTATTGTATTCAAGGTTTACACACTGCACAAAACGATCCTTAACGCGAAAAATGAGGTACAAGTTTTTCTCGTCGTACATCATTTTGACCGCCGCTACAGGACGAAAGGCGGGTATCTTGCCCATATAATGCGTAATATCGGCGGCTTTAACTTTTTTCCATTCTTTTTTGTTCCAGTCGCCGTCAATCCTTACAGGAGCCTTCGCTTTCGATGCCTTATATACAGGCGGTTCTTTTATTATTACAGCCGGATTTGAAAAAGAAGATATGATTCCGGTTATAAGAAAAACTGCTATTATTTTTATTTCAATTTTCATTTTTGCATTTGGTTTAATCTACTTTGTCCAATTCTCCTTTTGTTTTATGTAACTTATCAGGACTTGCATGTTTTTCATATATTCTCTTGTTGAAAGATATTCCTGTTCAGACTGATCCACTATTCCTCTGCCGCCCTCATCGCTAAGTTTTGCCGTATTGGTTTCAACTCCATCTTTTGTAATAGCATATGGCCGGCTTATTTGTATATGCTTAACCATCCACCGATGCTGAGTATCCAGCGAATTAATAATCTTTCTTACCTGTGACTCATCTATTTTCACAGAGGGGTTATATTTTCGGCGGCCGACATCAGGTCCATTATCCAATGGCCAAGCCCTTTCATAGTACTGTTGAGGGGTAAGATTGTGCTGAAAATGCGCAGCTTTAAGAGGCGAATTTTTAGCGGCTTCCTCGGGAGTAAGAGAAGCAATTTTTTTGTATTCCTCTTTCAGCTTTTCAATGGGAATATTTGATTTTGCCCCGTAATGCAAAAGCGGATTTTCATCTTTATCATCCCACCAATAACGTCCATCAACAATGCCTGTTCCCGATCGGTGGGCGTAAAGCGGCTTATTGGTTCCTATCTCAATAAATACCGGGTGGGTAAATTTTCCATCCGATGCCTGGTTTTGGGGAAGGCGTGTATTTTCGAGCCATTCTAGGGCATCCGGTATTCTCGCAAGGAATTTCCGATCGCCTGTATACTCATAAAATCGTAAGAGCAACATGCAGTGTTCATAAGTAGTTGATGGCAAAAGAACAGGGGGCTCATACGATCTTGCATGCGCCGGCATTAGGTCCATATCATACTGTTGTCCCCATCCGCCATATGGATTCCCCTGCTGCGTGATCAGGTAAAAGTTCATGCCCCTCCTTATAGGATCCAGAAAGCGTTCGTCTCCAAGCGTAACATAGCATTGAATCAGGAAATCAATATTTCCCCAAATCACGTCGTCATTAAATGTGTAAAAAGAAGTATAGTCGTCCTTAAAACCATGAGGAAAATCGTATTTGAGCGGGTATCGCTGCGGCCATCCGCCTAACGGATATTGGCTTTCAAGAACAAATGCAATGGCTTTATCAAGGGCTGGCTTATAAGAGATGTCAAGCCTCTGTAAATAGATCCTCAATAAAAATTTAGCGGCATCGGAAGTCGTAACATCATCAAATGTGGCATTGCCATAATAATGATTGAACTCTTCAAATCCCCAGGCATTCTTGCCGATAGTATTGTACCAGTTTTTTAATGAACGGTCCCCGGCAAAATCTATTATATAATTCCATCCCCCGCAGGGAAGCTGACCCCATATTAATGCTTTTGCGGCTTTTTCGGCGGCTTTATAATAATATTCATCGCCGGTAGCCGCATAGGCGTCCAAAAATATATTTCCCATAGAAACCACGCCATCGCTCTGAACCTGGATCTGGGTTTTGTAAAATTCCAGTTCCCCCCACCTGCGGGAAAGATCGGGAAGATAGGTTCCCACATAGCCGCCATTGACGCTCACCTGCTCGACCATATACCTGGTTGCATCAAGCATGGTCTTCCTTACATCCTCAGTTAAACTCTTTTTTTGACCAATTGCTAAAAATCCGAGAAATATAAAATAAAAACTAATAGAAAACGCCAATTTCATAATTTATAGTTTGCTTCACATTTTAGAGGAACATGTGAGACAAATTAAACTATTTTTTTTGATAATACCGGGCGCGGTTTCCTGAGCAGCCGGTCATTTTCAATTTTTACCTGCGACTACATAAGGCATTAATGGCGAAACGGGTCGTTTCCGTTTTTTGATGGAGTTTCCTATTCCTTTTATCGGTATTCGCCGGTCGCATCAGGCGGAATCGGTATCAGGCGTTTTATGGGCATTAATTTTCATAGGGCGTCATGTTTTTCATAAACGCATGCGGTTGGGCGTGATTATAAAAATCTTCTGCCCGGGAAGACGATCGGCCAATTTAAAAGGCATACGCGAGACCAAGCGAGAATACGCGGGGCCTTTCGGATACCCAAAGGATATTCTCTATATCATCTACTTTTGCAAAGCTATGCGCATAGCGGAATTGCGCGCTGAGCTTATCTGATAGTATATATTCCGCGCCCAACGCCCCTGCAAGATCGAATTTCTTAAAATGCCCCCATTCGTCTTTCTCTATATTTGAAGAAACAAATACCCCGAATTGTGGACCGGCCTCAATAAAGATATTTTTAGCGACTTTATAACGAAGCAATACCGGCAGCTTGACATATCGCATGGAATAGAGCTCGATATCTTCCTCATCTCCGTCCTCAAAACTCATTAGCATCGACTCTTTGAAGCCCTGCCTGGAAAAAAACAGCTCAGTCTGAAGGGAAAACTTATCGGAAAGCCCGATGGTAGCGAAGCCGCCTAACTGGTAGCCCAGCATGGGTTTAATTTTGAGGGAAGAAAAAGCTTCGCTCTTTCCCCTTTGTATAGTACTATATTGTACTCCTGCTTTCAGGCCATAGCGCAGTAGCGGGGATGGTTTCTCCTGTGCCATAGCAGTAATGGCAAGTACGGTTCCGACAATCATCCAGGTCATTTTAGCAGTCAAATTTCGTTTCATCCTAATGGGTTTTATGTGGTTAAAATATTGCTTTACTCATATAGTCGTAGACAACTCCAAAATGTCATCAGGGAGGCTGCTATTTATATTGTGCAGCCGCAGAAAAGGCGACTGACCCGGTTTTAACGTCGTCGCGGCCTTATGGCCTATTACATATCAGCGCCTGTTCAGACCGTTTGCTCATTATTTTCTACCGCTGTCTAAAAGGAAAGGGGCTTTCTGTTTGATTACTTGTATTTATGTAATTGATAAGATTGAATTCATCATTACATGAAATATCCTTTGTCATGAAGACGATGATCCATATAGCGGTATGCGCGCTAATACTATCCATAAGTTGTAAAAAAGATAGCTCGCCCAATCCTCCTGAGGAAGAACAGGTTCTTGGCCCATTTAATATCTACGGCTCGCAGCTTTGTAAGGAGTCGGCCTCTGTGTTGGTAAATCACACGGGCAGAAAAAAGGTGGAGTTCACTGTTACAATGAATGCGGAGAATCAATCTCCTCTATTTTACCTGAAAAAATACGGCGATGGATATCTCGTATATACCTTACAACGCATAGGTAATGACTCGACATTGTGGGTTTGGGCAGAATCGCCGGATAGCTATACCTGTACCCCCTGCAAAACGGGCTCAGGCGTGGATATTAAACTGGAAACCTTCAAGAGGTTGAGCGAGGTTTCAGGCAATAAATACCGATTCAGGTTTAAGCCGGATGGCAATGCCACAACCATACAGGCGCCCGGTAGTGCTTACTTGTTTTACGGGGATGGAATAGAAAGAGGGACGAAATTATGCAACAGGTATATAGGCCTGCTCGTATCCGGGAATGATCCGGGAGGCTATACCAAAATGCTTTCCGAGGGCGACAAAATATGGGATTATAATTTTATGTCAACCTGGTTCTTTAAAAAGAAGAGTTAACGCTTATAGCCAGCGCTCGGTCGGATTTTATTCCGCTCCCGGCGGCGTTATCATTACCGGTATGCTTGCATGATGTATGACATATTCGGCCACTGATCCGGTAAGCATTCTTCCAAGCGCCGTACGACCATGCGTTCCCATAACGATCAGGTCGGCTCCCCATTCTTTGGAAATATTGACGATCTCTTCTCCGGGGATGCCTTCCGGCGCAAATTTTTCCACCTGCTCAACGCCGTCGTATAAACGGATATATTGTTCAATCGTTTTCTCTGCTTCGTTGAGTAGAACGGTCTGGCTTTGCCCGGGCGTTATGCCAAGGTCGGCGTTAACGACTTCCTTAGCTTTATCCACTACATACAGGAGGCCGATAGCGGCTTTTAATGCGTGCGCCAGCGAGAACCCGGCTTTTGCGGCTTTCATTGAATATGCGCTATTGTCAATAGCGATCAGTATTTTTTTATAGCGTGTCTCCATAACAATACCGTTTATTTGACAATGGAAATTCCCCCGATCGTTGCGAACAGCCCGCCAACAACGCTCAGCAGTATATACAAAACGAAGTATGTGTAATTACCCTGTTTGAACAAACTGACGCCCTCGTAAGAAAAGCTGGAGAAAGTGGTATAACCGCCGCACAAACCCGTGATCAGGAAAAGCCTCCATTCCCAGGTAAACGCCGCATATTTATCGATCAAGCTGTACAATAGCCCGATGATAAAACAGCCGGAAATATTCACCAGGAAAGTCCCGGCAGGGAAGGCGATGGGAAACAACCTGGTCATGCCCGCTTGCGCCAAATAACGGAATACGCTGCCGATACCTCCTCCAAACCATATGATCAGTAATGCTTTCATGTTTATTATTGATGAGATGATTGCCGCATACGGCATTTATCGGTTACAAAAGATCCTGTCCTTAAAGAAATGGGAAATACTGTATAAATGCATCTGAAAAAATGCGAAGCAATAAAAAACTGAGCAAGGGAGCTTATCTGCTTTTTCATTCCTACAAATTATACATTGAATATTGGTTAATCCCTATAATTTGTAGGCGCCATCAGCTCAAAAGGGGAGCGGTTTAATCAGGAAGACCACCATTTCCTGTCCAATAGATACGCAAAATAGCATTTTCTTTCGGAATTCTATTGGCTTGCGGTAAAATGACAAATACCTTGAAAATATTATAGTCGGGAACAGCCTATCGATTTCATATAAATGAATTATTATTTTAAAAAGATTTTTTCATACTTAATAACTAAAATTGTATTATGTATGACATATTTATATTAAATTTAAATCAGAAAAATTTTTCTTAGTCAGACAGCTAGTCGTAACTAATATACGAACGTCTCTAAAAAATAAATTTTATACCTGTATAGAAACAGTTAAACATGAAACATTACTTAATGAAACCTTCAGGACTATTATTAGCGACCGGATTATTGATTTCTGTAATGGCCCTATATAGCTTTTACAGCGAGCCTGCGAACAAGTTTAAGCGACTACGATTTACAGTACGGGCGGATACCGCATATCAGGAACTAAATAAAAATTTCTGCTGGTTTCATCCGCGCGCTGCCGCAATTCCGGGGTTTGGAGAAAATGGAATGCCTGCGGTAATCATGACCATTCAAAAACATTTAAGAATAAGCGACTATTATTCAGGCCTTTCTTATATGCGGACAGATGATCTGGGCAAAACCTGGTCTGGCCCTAATGATGTACCTGAGCTTGAGTGGCAATATGAACCGGACGGCACAACTGTCAGTGTTGCTGATGTTACTCCAGGTTGGCACGCTCAAACGGGTAAACTTATTGCAATTGGAATTAAAGTAAGATATAGCAAAGATGGAGTACAGCTGCTTGATAAACCGCGTTCACATGATGCCGCCTATTCAGTTTTTGACCCGTTGACCAATTCATGGACGTCCTGGAAAATGATTAATAACGTCCCGGACTCCACTTCTAAATTTTTTCTTGTTAATCCCGGCTGTGTCCAATGGCTTATTAAGCCGGATGGAAAGATTCTTATTCCTATTTACTTCAGCGGACCCAAACTAGGCGATTATTCTGTTACTGTATTAGAATGCTCATTCGATGGTAATACATTATCATATCTGCGAAATGGAGATGAGATGACTATTAAGGGCGGGCGCGGACTCGATGAACCGTCAATTGTGTTGTTTAAAGGGACATATTATCTTACTATGAGAAATGACTTTAAGGCTTATGTAGCCACAAGTAAGGATGGTTTGCAATGGACCTCTTTGAAACAGTGGACTTTTGATGATGGCAGCGATCTCGGAAGCTATAATACGCAGGCTCATTGGCTAGCGCATAGCGATGGATTATTTCTTTCATATACAAGGAGAGGAGCAAACAATGATCATATTCCGCGCAACCGCGCTCCTTTATTTCTGGCGCAAGTTGATCCCGTGAAATTAAATATCATTCGGGCTACAGAACAGGTATTGATTCCCGAACGAGGCGTTATGTTGGGCAATTTTGGAGCTTCGGCAATTACGCCAAATGAATCATGGGTTACAGATGCAGAATATATGGCGGCAGATGTGCCACATCCTCGCGGAGCCAATGGCGCCGTTTGGGTTTCCCGTGTTTTATGGTCAAAAAAAAATAGGCTTGTGAAATAATGCTATTATACAAGTTTGCAAAGCTTGCGCATAGGTTCGCTTTACAGTTTTACCCCCGGTCATACGATCGGATGAATTATAAGTTGTGCTACCGTCTTATTTTTATAAAACGGGTTAATCCATTTTTCCTGCGCGATTGGCCTATTGATCTACAGTTGTCTATTTATGTGAAAATCACAATTTTGTAACCTATTCCTCAAAAGAATAGATCAATACGGTTAACAGAGCTATCCTTTCCATAAAGTAGCGATTCGTCTGAATTTTTATCCCGTGGCAGATAAAGGTTACAGCTGAAACAGGTCGCTACTCCATAGCATAACTGCATAGAACGATTTAAAGATGTAACTTGTATACCGCGCCGATCTATCCGTTCAGCTTTCAATCGATCAATAACCTGATCTGTCCGCTGCAATTACCGCCCGGGATCAGCAGCCGTCTGGTAAAAGGATACGGCTCCAGCTACCGGATAAGCGGAATAGCAGGAGGACGAGTAAACGGTTGGATTGATTTAGAAAGCGGTAATATCCTCATTTGATTAGAACCTAAATTTGTTCAACAGCACAGATTGATTGAGGAAAGCTTCCGTATATAAGATCATTAAACCAGGACTGCTGTCCATGCTGGCCTTGATCGCCTGCCTGCAGGCGCAGCCCCAGTCTGACTATTATTTTGAACACATTACCGAAGCAAATGGATTGTCGGATAACCGCGTTACCTGCTTCTTCAAAGATCGCTCCGGCTATATGTGGATCGGCACCCAAAACGGACTTAACCGTTACGATGGAAACAGTTTTCTGATCTACAATTCGGGACAGGACTCGCGCAGGATATCCAATCCTTTTGTTACGGCCATTAAACAGGATAGGCGGGGCAGATTATGGGTAAGCTCCCAAAATGGCCTTAATCTCATTGATATAGAAAATGACAGCGCTTATGTGTTCCTGCCGGGCCCTCATTCGGGCAGATACGACAAAAAGTATATCCCCAGCAACCTGATCTGGGATATTTTTATTGATACCTCAGACAGGATATGGATGGCCGCCGATGGGAGAGATCTTTGTTGCTACGATCCTGCAAAAGATGAATTCTCCTATTTCCCCTGGTTGGATTATGTATTAAAGAAAAAAGCGCATCGAAAAGGAATGTACAACAGCATCAGGAAACTGTATTACAAATCCGCGAATGAAATATGGCTCGGAACCTCTGCAGGCCTTTTCAGCTTCAATATGTCCAACGGTAAATTCCTTATATATCCGAGCCTTGAAGCGGATCATTTTCTAGCGCTGGAACAAACGGCAGGCAAGACCTATTTTTTGCAGTCGCCTTCGGGATACGTGCAAGCCATTAAAGACAATGCTTTTCCTGAGCGCTATTCTTTACTGCCTCTGTTAAGAAATGATAATCCGGGAACAATAGAAAAGAATGAACGCGTTTGGTTTCCCGCAGGCAATGGGCTTTTGGAAATAAATGCGATTACGGGGAAGAGCAGGCTATTGCAACATGAAGCCGACAACCCGCTTTCTCTACCGGCAGGGAATATAAATACGATCTTCCGTGAGAACAATGGACCTGTATGGGTGGGAACCGACAATGGTTTCGGTAAATTTAACCCCGACGTTAACGCTTTTGCTTTTCATCGTATCATTGACCGGAAAGACAATTTGCCCTACCAGCAAGACCTATACCGTAATAAAGCGGACATACGGTATGCGCTGTACAGTTCCATAGACAATAAGTATTATGCCTGTTCGCCGCGGTACAATTGCCTGTATATCATCGATAAGGACAATAACCGAAAAGACAGCATTACCCATGCGGCAGGCATGCCTTTGCAGGACTGCTCTTATATTCACGAAGATGAAGATGGATTATTATGGATACTTGCCGGGCCGCATCTGCTTCAATACGACAGGAAGAAAAAAGAGATCCGGGCGATAAAGAATATCGAGGCTCCTGAAGACGTTCTGTTTTCCGCGCTCACAGAAGATGATGAGGGAAATTTTTGGATTGCCTCTCATAATGGAGGCTTGTATCGTTACAATAAAAAATCCGGACAGGTATGGCATTTCGGAGACAAGTATGCGTTCTCTTCCTCGTTGCTTACCTGTTTGTTTTTTGATAAGCAACATAAGAGGATGTTGATCGGCACCTTCGATTATGGGATGTACGAATTTAAATACGATAAGGATACGGGGTATCTTACCCGGAAATTGATGGAAGACAAAGTGTCCAACAGTTTTCTGATCAACAGCATCATTCAAAGCGATGATGGCAATATATGGATATCTGCGCATTCAGACGGCATATCCATACTTTCAGGAAATGACAGTCTCCGGTTTTTAAAAAAGATCACTATCAAAGATGGTTTACCGGATAATAATGTGCACAACTTACAAAAGGATCTGAATGGAAATATCTGGGCTGCCACTTATAAAGGGTTGAGTAAGCTGGACGCTAAAGGCCGGCTGATCAGGAATTATGATGCGCACAACGGACTTTATTTCAAAGATCTTTACAATCCGATTTCTCTTAGCGCTGACGGCAGGTTGATAACGCCCGTGGAAAGGGGGTTTGTTGAATTTGATCCATCCATCCTTACTTACAAACTCCCCGCCTTTCCCATTGTGATGAATTCGATCAATGTGAAGAATATCGGGTTGATCAATCATCCTGAAAAATCGGGACCCCATACGTTCGATTATACAAATAATGCCATAGTTTTTGAACTGGCTGCGCTTAACTATCGCTATAGCGCTCGCACAAAATACCTGCATATGCTCGAAGGACTGGAAAACTCTTGGAGCGCCAGTTCCGCTCGACAGATCAGCTACAACAACCTTCCTCCGGGGAATTATGTTTTCAAAGCAAAAGCGATCGATTTTGAAGGCAATGTTTCCGCCAATGAAACGGTTTTCCCTTTTACGATCCTTTCTCCCTGGTGGCAGAAGAGATGGTTTATAGCGGCGGTAATTATATTATCCGGCCTGTCAATATTTTTAATATCCCGGTCAAGGATCAGAAAGCTAAAAACTAAGCTTGCCTTGCAACAGCAAATGGCTGAGTTGAAGGAACAGGCTTTGCGCAGCCAGATGAACCCACATTTTATTTTTAATAGTCTCAATGCCATTCAAGAGCTGATCATATCCGAGAACCAGGCAGGCGCCTATCAGTATCTGGCCAGGTTTTCGAAATTATTGAGGATGGTGCTGGACGTGTCGGAAAAGAATTTTATTCCTCTCAGCCGCGAAATAGACGTGTGTAGGCTATACCTCGAACTGGAATCCCTGCGTTTCAGTCATTCCTTTATTTATTCGATCGATGCGGAAGATATGGACGTCACCGCTACCATGTTCCCCACGATGCTGGTACAGCCCTTTATCGAAAATGCAATATGGCATGGGTTAATTCCCCAAAAAGGCGTCAAACGCCTGAGCATAAGATTTGAAGAAAGAGATGAACTGATCGTTTGCACGGTTTGCGATAACGGAATAGGCAGGGAAAAAGCGATGGCGATAAAGGCGAGAAAAATAGGCGCATCGCATAGGAAGCCGAGAGGCATAGCGCTGGCCATGCAACGCATTCAGACCTTGAAAGCAGCAGGCCTAAAAGAGGCTTCCATTACGATAATGGACCATAAAGATGAACAGGGGAACGGCAAGGGCACCATTGTACAGATATTGGTCTCAACAGAAAACACTCAAGCGATATAATATGATAAAAATATTGATCATAGACGACGAAGCGGCTGCGGTAAAAATGCTTCGACTGTTGATCGAAAAGCATATTTCTTATGAGAAGCTGATCAGGACCTGCTCATCAGCGGAAGAAGCGCTGAAGGTGATCCCGCTATATAAACCCAGTTTGCTGATGCTGGACATCGAAATGCCCAATATGAACGGCTTCGACCTGCTGGATAAGATCCAGACCTGGAATTTTGATATTATATTCACTACCGCTTACGATAAATATGCCATTAAGGCGATCAGGTTCAGCGTGCTGGATTATCTGCTGAAACCCATAGATATCGCGGATCTTCAGCATGCCATTTACAGGCATGTGATCAAACAGAAGACCGAGCGTTTTGTTTCACCGCAGCTTGTTCAAAACCTGATTCATAATCTCAAACAGAACAGTCCCCAGGATTTCAGGTTGGCGCTTAGCACCAATAAAGGCGTTTTCTTTGCCGATCCTGCCGAGATCATCCGTTGCGAGGGCGATGATAACTATTCCCATTTCTATTTTGTAAACGAAAAGCCGCTGGTGGTGTCCAGGACCCTGAAGGAATATGATGAAATTTTACAGGATCATGGCTTTATCCGTATACACAAATCCCACCTGGTGAATGTAAAATTCATCAGCCAAGTAGACAAAGCGGGAAGCGCCTGGCTCAGGAACGGAACCATATTGCCTGTTTCCAGGAGAAGAAAGAACGATGTGTTGCGGGAACTGTCCAAACATGCAAAGTACAATGCGTAGCAGAGCATGCCTTTATCGCCGCGTTTATAAGGGCCTGGCATCGCGATCATCATTGTGTGGGCGGTAGGCGATCCACTATTGATTGATCTGAAGCGGCGCGACGCTTATATCCATAAAAATAAACGAGAACCTAAGGTCCCATGTAAAATGAGGGTCATGTTCTGATTTCCCTCCGCATGAAAAGGTAATAGGCCAAGGCAAAACAGACGGTCGTCGCCGCCAGTAATCCGGTAACCTGCGGCCAGACGATCATCAGGCTTTCCTTTAAGGGCAGGGGAGAAGGAATGGCGCCGGCCATCTGTTCCATCGTCAGCGGACCAAGGCTTCTTATGGAAGGCATCAGCAAAACAGCGGCGGCGTCTGTATATAGCTGGCTGGGCGCCAGTCGCAGCAGAAGCAAAAGAAGATTGTTATAAGAAAGCAGGTCTTCAGGCAAGATCGGTTCTGAAGGGAGCATGGCGTTTATGACCAGGTTGATAATGATCCGGTAGAACACGGTAAAAAACAACCATATGCCGATCGCGGCAAGCGCTGAAGTAGCGGCATTCCTGAACCTGACCGATAACAGGATAGCAAGGCTCAGCCAGAAACCGACATACAAAATACTCATCGCAACAAATCCGAGGATACGGAGCAGTTCTACAGGCTCTATCACTACACCTGTGATCATCATTCCTCCTCCTATCATCAGCAGGACCAGAGAGAGCAAGAGAATGCTTATAACGATCAGCGCTCCGCAAAATTTCGCCAGCAGCACGTTGTCGCGGTAAACGGGTTGCGCCATCAGGCGGGTTAATGTGCCATTGTTCTGTTCCGAATTGATGGCGTCAAAGCCAAGGGCAATGCCAAGTAAGGGCCCCAGGAAGCTGATAAAAACATGAAAGGTTGGAAGTGTTCCATCCGATGTGGTAAGCAGCTTCAGGTACACAAAAAGCCGGTCCGGGTCTTTGACATTAGCCGTTGCCGCGTTGATATTGCTGAGGGATACATATAAGGCGCCCAGGAAAGTAAGTACAATCAACATCAGCATCACAATAAAGCGCCAGCTACGGATATGGTCTCCCGCTTCCTTGCGTACCATCGCCTGGAACGGGCTCCCGGTCTTTCGCCGTTCCTGGTTCTTATGCATTATTCCTTTTGAAAAAAGACCTTTGAAATAAACCAGCGGACTTTCCATTAGAAATGTGATTCTTTTGATTGTTCTCAAAATAACGATGATAAATCTCGTCCAGCCCGAATTCCTTTTTGCGTACTCCTGTTAT
>JAEUVR010000170.1 GCA_016786785.1 Chitinophagaceae bacterium | reverse complement strand
GTGACCATCGACGACGTGCTATGGGTGGCCAATGAAGAGTTCAGCGAAGACATGCAGAAGATGGGGGGTACGGAAGCGTTGAACGAGCCCTATCTTGAGATCCCCCTGATGAAGCTTTTCAAAAAAAGGGTCATCTGGCTGATCGTTTTATTCCTTGGCGAAATGTTAACGGCGACTGCCATGGGGTATTTTGAGGACGAGATCGCCAAAGCCGTCGTGCTGGCTTTGTTTGTGCCATTGATCATCTCCAGCGGGGGCAACAGCGGCTCCCAGGCTTCCACCCTGATCATCCAGGCCATGGCAGTAGGGGAAGTCACCCTGTCCGACTGGTGGCGGGTATTGCGGAGGGAGATCCTGTCCGGCCTGATGCTGGGTACCATCCTGGGGTTGATCGGTTTTTTCCGGGTTGTCGCATGGAATACCATCTTCCATACATATGGCGAGCATACCGCGCTCATTGGCATTACGGTAGGCTTCTCCCTGATCGGCGTCGTGCTATGGGGTACGATCACCGGATCCATGCTGCCTATTGCGCTTAAAAAGCTGGGCGCCGACCCCGCCACTTCCTCAGCCCCCTTTGTCGCCACCCTGGTAGATGTCACCGGGCTGGTGATCTATTTTTCCATGGCCTTTATCTTCATGAAGGATATTCTTTCTTAATGCCCGGCGTCAATACCAGGCCAGCAGAACAAAGCACAGCGGCCATTTGATATTCCCTCCAATGCCTTCGCCGATACTAACCGGGCGCATATTGGCGTTTATGTTGCCTGGAATGTCTTGTATTGGGGTAGCGACTCGTTCAGTTTTAGCGCGTTATGCGGACAGGATAGAAACTTAAAACAGGCCGGCATCGCGTTGTGGGAAATTTCAAATGACTTATTTTGCAGCCCGATTGCAGTCCATTATCACTCAAAACCTACTATAATTTATGTGCGGAATCGTTGCTTACATCGGACAAAAAGAAGCTTATCCAATAGTACTGAAAGGCCTTAAACGTCTCGAATACCGCGGCTATGACAGTTCTGGCATAGCGCTGTTAAATGATGGGCTCAAGGTATATAAACGCAAAGGGAAGGTAGCAGAACTGGAAGAAATGCTTATCGGGAAAGACCTTCACTCCCATATTGGCATTGGGCACACCCGTTGGGCTACCCATGGCGAACCCAATGACCGCAACGCCCATCCCCATACCTCTTCTAATGGCAAGCTGGCCATGATCCATAACGGGATCATTGAAAACTACGGCCAGATCAAACAGGAGCTGACCAAAAAAGGATACGTGTTTAAAAGCGATACCGATACGGAAGCGCTGTTGTATTTTATTGAAGATATCCAGAAACATCATAAAGTGAACCTGGAAGAAGCCGTAAGAATAGCCCTCCGGAGGGTGGTAGGCGCTTATGTGATCGTGTTGATCGACAAGGACAACCCCGATACGCTGATCGCCGCCCGCAAGGGAAGCCCCTTAGTGATCGGGATCGGCAAAGACGAACATTTCCTGGCCTCCGACGCTTCTCCTATCATTGAATACACCAATAAAGTGGTTTATGTCAACGATTATGAGCTGGCCATCATCCGCCCCGATGAGCTGATCCTGAAAAACCTGGGGAATGAAAAAATAACGCCGCATATTCAGCAGCTCGACCTGGAGCTGGCTGCTATCGAAAAAGGCGGTTATGAGCATTTTATGCTGAAAGAGATCTTCGAGCAGCCCGATACCATCTTCGACTGTCTGAGGGGAAGAATGGACGCTAAAGAAGGTTCTCTGCGCATGGCAGGGGTAGATAAGAATATTGAACAGTTAAAAAATGCCAATCGTTTTATTATTGTAGCCTGCGGCACCAGCTGGCATGCAGGTCTTGTTGCAGAATACATTTTCGAGGAGCTCTGCCGCATTCCTGTGGAAGTAGAATATGCTTCCGAATTCAGGTACAGGAACCCCGTTATTCATAAGGGCGACGTGATCTTTGCCGTTTCACAAAGCGGCGAGACCGCCGATACGCTGGTAGCCATTGAACGGGCTAAGGAGCAGGGCGCTTTTATATTTGGGATCGTCAACGTGGTAGGCTCGTCCATCGCCCGCATATCGGATGCCGGCGCATATACGCATGCAGGACCCGAGATCGGCGTGGCAAGCACCAAGGCCTTTACCGCCCAGCTTGCCGTGTTAACCATGATCGCTTTAAAGATCGCACAGGAAAAAGGAACCCTGCCATCGAAGCGGTTTATGCACTTGCTGAACGAGCTGCATGATCTTCCTGCAAAGGCGCAGACGATGCTGGAGTCGAATGAATACATTGAAAAGCTTGCGCAGAAATACAGCGCCGCCAGGGATGCTTTGTACCTGGGAAGGGGATATAATTTTCCTATCGCGCTGGAAGGCGCTTTAAAGCTTAAGGAGATATCCTATATTCATGCGGAAGGGTATCCTGCCGCAGAAATGAAGCATGGGCCTATTGCCCTGGTAGACGAGCAGTTGCCAGTCATTATCGTAGCCACAAAGGATTCCTATCATGAAAAGATCATCAGCAATATCCAGGAGATCAAGGCGAGAAAAGGAAAAGTGATCGCCCTGATCACCGCAGGCGATACCATTATTACCGAGATGGCCGACGATGTTGTAGAAGTCCCCGAAGCCGATGAACTGGTAGCGCCGATGCTAAGCGTTATCCCCTTGCAGTTGCTGGCCTATCATATCGGCGTAGCGCGGGGGTTGGATGTTGATAAGCCCAGGAATCTTGCCAAGAGCGTTACGGTGGAATAAAAAATTACCGCATGAACCAGATCAAAAAAAATCCCGTCAACTCGCTGGGGTATAATTTTATCCCCGAAGAACACCTGGCGAAAGGAAGGGACGAATATTATCTCCGGAAACTTCAGAACAATAATGGCATTCAATACCGGGGCCTCACGGCATATGAAATAGAGGTGCTGGTACGGAACCGCAATACTTCGGACAACTGGAACAACCTGCTGGTATCCGACGCTTTCAGTCCCGAGCAGGTGCACAACTGCAAATTTTTCGGGCTGGTGAGGATCGGAAAGCTCGAGTCCTATTACTTAGAATTCAAAAATCTCCGCAGGCCGGTAGGCCTGTACAACAGTACGATCATCAGTTGCGATTTCGGCGACAACGTGGTAATAGACAATGTAAATTATATCTCGCATTATATTATAGGCAACGGGGTGATCATTGTGAACGTGAATGAGGTAGCGACAACCGATTATGCCAGGTTCGGGAATGGCGCGCTGAAGGACGGCGAACCGGAAAGCCTGCGGGTCTGGCTGGAAGTATGCAATGAAAACGGGGGAAGAAAGATCATCCCTTTTAATGGCATGTTACCCGGCGACGCCTACCTGTGGACACAGGCCAGGGACGATGAAAAGTTACAACAGCGTTTCCGGGAGTTCACACTGAAACGTTTTGATACGCGCCGGGGATATTACGGCGTCATCGGCGACCGGACGGTGATCAAGAACTGCAAGATCCTCAAGGATGTAAATATTGGCAGCGACGCCTACCTGAAGGGCGCCAACAAATTAAAAAATCTCACCATCAATTCTTCCGCGGACGCGTCAACGCAGATTGGCGAGGGATGCGAGCTGGTGAACGGCATCATCGACTACGGGTGCACCGTATTTTACGGCGTAAAAGCCGTCCGGTTTTTTATGGCTTCGCATTCGCAGTTAAAATATGGCGCAAGGCTTATCAACTCATACCTGGGGAATAATTCTACGATCTCCTGCTGCGAGGTCCTGAACGCGCTTATTTTCCCCTTTCATGAGCAGCACCATAACAACTCATTCCTTTGCGCGGCATTACTGCATGGCCAAACCAATATTGCCGCCGGGGCCACGATCGGGTCAAACCATAATTCACGGAGCCCGGATGGCGAGATCATTGCCGGGCGGGGGTTCTGGCCAGGACTCTGCGTCAGCCTTAAGCACAATTCGAAGTTTGCTTCTTTCACCATTATCGCGAAGGGAGATTATCCTGCCGAGCTGAATATCCCTATCCCCTTTTCGCTTGTCAGCAATGATGTAACCCATGATACGCTGACGGTGATGCCCGGCTACTGGTTTATGTATAACCTGTATGCGCTGGTGAGGAACTCCGGGAAATACAAGGACCGCGACAAAAGGATCATCAAGGAGCAACTGATAGAGCCCGGGTACCTGGCGCCGGATACCGTTAATGAGATGATCCAGGCATTGCATCTTCTTGAAAAGTTAACGGGCGAAGCATGGATCAATGCGCAGGAAGAGAAGGGGACGCAAACACGGCAGCAGAAAGGGGCCGGCAAACAAGGAAGCGGGCTAGTCCAAAATGCAGCGCTTATCGGTAAAAGATTACTGGAGGATAAGGATCCCCTGGTAAATGAGCTCTCCATTACGGCAACCGATTTTGAAAATACGCAACGACCGGCGAAGCTGGTAAAAGTATTGAAGAGCTATCATCTTTTTAAGAAGCTGATCCGTTTTTATGCCATCAGTTTGCTCGTAGAATATATCTCTTCTGAAAACATTCGCTCTTTCAAAAAGCTCGTCGATGGTCTTCCTAACAAACCTACGCGCGCTGAATGGCAGAATATCGGGGGACAGCTTATCCGCACCGCGGAAATCGAGAAGATGCGCGCCCAGATCCGGTCGGGCAGGATAAAAAGCTGGGATGATATCCACCAGGCCTATGCGCAATATGGCGATAACTATGTTAAGGAAAGACTTATCCATGCTATTGCGGCGCTCAGGGAGGTATCGGGAATACAGCTAAGCCGGTTATCCGTTGAGCAATTCCATCAGCTTCTTACGGAAAGCGCGTTAACCAAGAAATGGATCTTCAACAATATTTACGAATCGCGCGCCAAGGACTATACCAATCCTTTCAGGATGATGGTTTATCAAAATGCCAAAGAGATGGATAATGTTATCGGTAAGCTCGATGACAATGCCTTCATAAGGAAAGAAAAACAGGAGCTGAACGCCTATAAAAAAAGGATCGACCGGCTAATCAAAGAACTGAAATAACAAATAAGGCATGTGCGGGCTGAAGGAAATAATGCGAATGCGATAATATCGACCTGGCATACCAATAAAACACGCATGAGCTGAAGAGTCAGGCAACAGACAATTGGTTGATCGAAGGACCAGGGAACCCATCAAAAACAGAACGCCCATCAACTATCGCAAGCTGTGCGATAAGCAAACATCCCCACCAATCGCGGAATACCTGCTGATCAACTGATCGGGACCAGGCAATCAGCCTAAAAACACTACCAGCAGCATATCCTCAGCGTTTCAGAAACCGCAGGAGCCCGAGCCGGGAAGACCCGGATGTTACCAAAATGCAATACCACCCCCCGGGCATCCCGCCAGCATCCATGTTCAGCACGGTCTTTCCCTTACCAACAACCGCATTATATGTTTTAAGAGCGACGCCTTGCATATTGTATACGATAGCCCGGACTGGCATTTTTTCAGCGGCAATAATCTCCATTTCCAGGCGCTGTTGAACGATGGTTGCGGCTAAGGAGACCGGCGGCGATCTTTTCTCAACCTCCTCAGCATCCTGCTCAGGAAGCGCCCTTCTCATCCGGTATCGGTTATCCGACAACGGTAGCGGATTCTGGTTGGCTACAGCGCTTCCCAACGTGAAATAATTTTCTCCGGGTATGAATCCGGTAACCGGCAAGCTGGTTACCGATCCGTTTGCGCCGGGAGACCCTGTAACCGCAGCGTTTCCTGCATTTTTCCAGGTTCCATTCAGCAAGCGCGCCGCCCTAAGATCCTGCAGGCTGGTCACTCCCCCGCTATTCGGATCGTCAAAAGACAGTTCAACAGCCGCTTCTGCGGGTGTATCATGATCAGCTGTAACACTCCAGTATTCCAGCGAAGAGATATGATCGAGTCCCTCTGCCATCTGCGCGCCGAGCGCGCGGGGATCCGAGCGGCGATAAGTTATGGTAAAACTCCCGGAAGCATTCTTTAGAGATAGCCAACGCATGGTTTGGTTAATACCTACAGGAAATAAAAACGCTTCTGCTACAAGACCTTGCTTTTCCAGCGGGCCATGGATAAAGCTATTTGCCGAAAAGCTATCCGCTTTCAACGTACAGGCAGGAAGAAGGGTTAGCAGCGCGCTCTCGCTGGTAACCATCCTTCCTTTGATCAACTCCAGGCAATAAGGAAGCGCCAGCGGATATTGCAGGATAGCGTCCGAACCATTCATCACTAAACGTATACTGTTCAGGATGGTCCCCTGCATATTTATTTTCTGTTCCTGTTTTCCGGCGATCAGGATCACCGGTTCACCAGCGCCTGTCTCCGTTATCAAGCTTCCCGGCATTTGTAACAGGTCGCCGCTTACAGAGACAACCGCATTCCTGGCGGCATTCCCCAGGTTAAATATTCCTCCCTGCTGGATAAGGTCGCGCGCAATAAAGATGGTATCTCCGAAATTCAGGCTAAGGGTTACCCCGGCTCCTATTTCCAGGTCGCTGCCGATCCTCAGCCGATTGGTTCCGGCAGCCGTATAATTTAATGTTCCTCCGGCTGCGTCTGCTTTTAGCGCCAATTTTCCATAAACCCTGCCGCTGAGGGAAAGCGTGGTAGAAAGATCTGGGCTGTCAAATTCTGTCTCTCCTTTTTCCGTTCCCGGCGCAGAAGACAATCGCTGCATATTGGCGGCATGTCCCGCGGCTGTCTGGTGAATATATCTTCCCCCATCATTAATGCGGATGGAATCAGCGATACTCACGGGCAGGCCGCTTACCGCGCCCGATGCATTCCGGAAAATACCGCCCTCTTCAATGATCAAACCATAGCTATCGCCAGCCGCCACAAACCCAGGCAGGCTTGTATTATCTGAAGGCAGGAGCAATTCAATATGGTTTCCGGGAGAAGGCATGATCCTGACCGTCCTGACAGTTGTGGTCGCCGACCCGCCCGGAAGCCTGACCGTATATCCTGTTTGTATAAATTCATTATTCAGCAAGACCGCATCATGAATACCTGGCGTTTCATTATTCGCCCAATTAAGCGGATTGCTCCATTCGCCGTCTCCCCCCTCTCCGTCCCACAGCGTTTGCGCCTGCAGGGTCAACGAAGCGAAACCCAGCATAAACCAGTACAACAACCATTTTAGATGGCGCTGCGATTGCAGGACGCCGCTCCGGTAGCCCTTGCATTTTCCAAGCCATTTTTTGATAAAGACGATCATGCCCCGCGCTTTCATTAGGCATGCAAAATAGAAAGGCGTAGAAATGCAAACAAGGGGATAACACCGTTTAAAAATGTATTATCCCCTTGGTCTTTATATTTATTATGCCGCTGATTGTTTTGGCGTTGTCCAGTGGTACCGGACTGTCGGGAGGCCGATCCCTGACTTATTTTATTGCCTGGTCTCTCGTTACAGCAGGCTATATTTTGTTCCGCTTTTTTCTCGACGAGCTTTCCAACGCGTATATCAATCGTCTATTCTCCAAGAGATCGTTTGCCGACCATATACTGGGTACTGTTAAAACGGTAGCGCGGCTGATCCTTCCTCCCATTGAGCAGGCTCCGCTCATGACCGGTCTCGCTTTTCTGTCGCTGGGCCTGGTCGTATGGATCCATTTTCGGTGTATACGCCGCTTGTCCGGAGAAGGGAAGACATGCTACCGCATGGTTCTATGAGGATTGTTCTTCAGTCTTATTCTCCCGATAAAGTTTGGCCTGAGTAGATAAAAAGGAATGAACGATAAGCCTTACTTCTTCAGGTAGCGTATCCTTATACTTAGACATGGAAAGCTACAATCGATTCCTTTTTTACGGTTCCAAGTTGTGTGGAACCAAGAAGATGCATGGCTTCAAGCCATGGGGTAAACTTATGCTCCGCACACCTTTCCCTTGCTGAATTCATTTGCCAGATGCCAACCCATTATAAATAAACCCTGTCGCTCCAAAGAGAACGGATGACCAGAACGCCTAGCGCCGGACCTCGGCGTTATTGGTACGCATTCAAGGCGTGATCCTCACCGCTCCTTTAGCCCTTCCTGCCATTGTTACTACCATTGCCGGTACACGGCGGTAGCGGCAACCGTGGCCGCGGCCGTGAGCCAGGCGACCGTTAAAAGCCAATCGCTCCGACCATCAACAAAACGGGGAAGTATCAAAAGCTACTCGAAGGTAATTTTCCTAATCTTGTTGCCTTCACCGGTGTCGAAATTGTAGGTGCTAACGTAGAGATTTCCGGCCTTGTCAAAAACGAGCGACATGGGTCCGTTGAAGGAGGCTTGCAGACCAGTACCATCCTGATCCATAGCAGCTCCGCTTCCGGCAATGATTGTTATCTTTCCAGTAGCCCGATCCACTTTTTGGATTCTGTTGTTGACATGATCGGCCTGGATAAAATTGCCATCTGTATCTATGACAAACTCCCATCCTGGCAGTAACACTTGCTGGGGAAAATGAAGGAGCGAGCCGTCGGGCTTTACTTGCATGACATGTGAATTGATGGTATACAATTGCCCTTTGGCGTCGAAAACCACGTTCCTAGGCGTGAAGATACTTCTGTTGACATTACTAACGTTGCCTCCGTTCTGGTCCATCTTGATAATGCCATGCCCGGTGTTGTCGCTGATGTAGACCATTCTGTCGGGACCTATAGCTACTCCTGTAGAAGTCAGAAGGGTGGATGGATACAGGACGGACATCACACCGCCGGAGGTAACCTTCAGGACGTGTTTATTAAAATCCGTGACGAATAGGGTGTTGTCTATGGTATCGACAGCGAGATTATAGGGCGAGTAAAAATCCAACGACCCCGGACTCACTGAGGTGACGATTGGCTCAGTGGGATTAGTAAAATCAATTTTCCGGATCGCACGGTTGTAGCTGTCTGCCACCAACAACCGGTTGTATTTATCCATGGCGAGTCCCCAGGGACACTTAAATGCGGCGGATCCTCCCGGGCCATCACGAAAGGACGCCGATCCTGTACCGGCAACGGTAGTGACTTTCGCGAGATAACGATATTCGATAAATGGCCCATCCAAAGTATCCGTATTTTTAACAAGCCGCAGCTTTCCGGTGCGAAAGGGGGAACCAATGATAAAGGTGATTTTGCCGGAGTTAATAGCGATGATCTGGGCCGTGTCGCTATTGATGGAGATGGCCGCTCCGGTCAATTTCGTAAAGTCACCGCCAAACACAGTCACCGTGTCGCCCACTCTGGCCACGGCGGGAACGATGGAATCTAGTTTAATTCCAAAAAAGGAATTATTGCGTTCGTCAATTTCTTTGATGCAGGAGAAAAAACCGATCAGACAAATAACCAATAGATAGAGTTTGAAACGCATGATATGGTTAATATTTAGCAGTCAAACATACATTGTTTGTATAACTTTTGCAATCGCCGGCTATCAACTCAAAGCATTTTCTTAAGAAGTAAGTTACACCTATTCCGAATTTCCCTGAAATAAAATATTGTCGTTACCGGGTAAACTTAGATGATCGCTAAAACTGGATATCAGATAAGCAACCAATTCGCGGCTAAATTCAGATAGAATTCTGTCGTTTCCCATTGGGGGATACCGTGTTAGTAGCAATAATTCCTTTTTCAGAAAGGCAAGTCATCTCCATCAATTATCAGTCTGTTATATTTTAAGTCGAATAAACTGGCGCTTATATTTACTTCAATTGAGTCTGCCTCTATTAAATTCCCTTCTTTAATTCTTTGAACAATTGAGGAGTTTGCAAAATTGAAAGCGCGGATATAAAGCCGCTGAGACGCTCTTGTAAATGAGTACGACAAAACCCAAGCGCTTTATGGTTCCTTACCAGCTTCTTCTGTTTTCTAAATTAGCGGAAATGTCGCCCGGAGAACTTCTATCCGACTTCATGGATAACCTTTCCTGTGGCGCATAAATCAGCCTGCGATAATAGTTACTTCATTGTAACTGCCGACCGAATAACGGATACGCCTTCCCAAAGCGCATAAAAAAGCCGCTCCAAAATTGAAGCGGCTTTAATGTATTACGGCAAACTATCTATGCCGCAATTTTTATTTCTTGATAAACCGGAATGTGGAAGTTTTTTCTCCATTCATGTAACCGGTAACCTGGTATATTCCTGATGCGAGACGGGTTGCATTCAGCCATATTTCCTGGGCGCCCTTGCTGATCTCAGCAGTTTGTTGCTGCATGACCCTGCCATAAGTATCGGTGACCACCAACTGCATTCTTCCCTGAACCGAAGCGCTCACGGTCATCCTTGTACGATCGGCTACTATGCTAGGCATGGGCGCAGATAACACAACGCCTTTCACGCCATTGATCACCGTCGCTACAATGCTATAGGTAACAGCTCCGTCCTGGTCGAGCATCCTCAGGCGATAGTGATTATTACCGGTCAGCAACTGACGATCGGTAAAGGTATAGTCGCGTTTATTTGCCGATCCGGAGACTTTTCCGATCGTGGTAAAATTAACGCCGTCGGACGACCGGGTTACTTCAAAACTTTCCGGCGTACTGATATCGGTGATCTTCCAGGAGAGAACCGCCTCGCCTTCTGCCGTCTTCCTTGCAGTAAAGTTAGCCAGCGTGGTAGGCAGCGCGCTCTGTAAAACATATCCGAAAGAGTAATAACCGAAAGAGGTCTGAACAGATGTTGATACCGTGCCGGTTGTTGCATCTCCGGGCAGGTATAAGCCCCCGTCGGGCCTGGCGGTTACCCATTTGGCGCCATTAAATTTTGTCGCGATAATATAATGTACCATACTGGCCCCATTTACTGCGCCATTCAGCGAAAGTTCCACTTTAGCGTCGGCGCCCGCGCCTATCCTTTGTACCTCCCAGTATTCCGCGTCCGATACGCCCAATACGGGATGGTCAAACTGGTCGATGCTGGCATGAGCGGTATTGAAATAAGTAGCTTCGTAAGTCGTCACGGTGATGCCGTCCTCGGAAGTGGGGACGATGGTTGCCGGCCGGTAAACGCTGCCCTTACCCGTAGGGATAGACAAAGGATTGTCGGTAATCGTTTTTCTTCTTACCGGGCCGCTGACAAAACCGGCATTATCCGGAGATTCCACCACGATGGCATTTTCAGAAATATTATTGATGGTAAGCACATTGGCGCTGGTGGTAAAGAGCTTTCCTTTACCAACGGAATTAAAGCTTAACCGTCCTACTTCCAGCGGGGAATTCAGCGTAACGCCCGCGGCATTGTTCAGCCGGAGGGTTACCTGGTTAGCCGCGTTATCGATGGATCCGTTATGAGAAGAAATGGTTTGAGGAGCATTGCCGTTCATCTCCACTGTATATAGATGGACTGACCCGCTCGTTGCAGTTGAAGATGCGCCAAAAGTTCCGGCAGTATGATTCAGATTGCCCTGAAGGATCAGGGTAGTCGGGCTGCTGTTGTTGCTGCCCTGCAGGCTAAACGCCGTTCCGCCGATATTTGCATCGCCTTTGACGGTTAGGTTAATGATCTTACCCGGATTGGCTTCTGAAACTTCAATCACAGAATTACCTTCAATAACCAGGTTGCCTTCAATAACCGGGACTGCAATAGAATTGGAAGGATTAGCTAATAATACCAGTTTCTGGTTATTCGTATTAGAGATATGCAAATCGCCCTTAATGATAACCCCTGCCGGGATACCGAGATTAACCGCGGCGGATTGCTCCGGAAACGCATATGTGAGGTTGCCAATTTCATCTATGGTATTGAAAGCTATCCCCCCTGTTTGTAAGGCCGAGATCATTACGGTAGAAGCAGGTTCAAAAGTAGCGTTGGGCAGATCCGAACCGCCCTGCGCCGATGCTCCGGCAAAATGCAATAGCGACCCGTTCTTAAAAACAAAGAAAGCTTCCTTTCCTGAATAGGTGGTCGGAGAATATCCATTCTCTCCTATAACCATGGATCCCCCGCTGTTAACATTCACCGTGCCGGGATCAAACTCATCCAGCCACAACATTGATCCCTGGCTATCGTCGCTGCCGGTAAACACCAAGGCTCCGGATATTTCCGCCCCTGCATTTTCCGCTAACTTGAAATCGAAATAATTATTTAGACCTCCTCCATAAACGCTATCTATCAACCGACTGCCGGCATCGATCCTTAAGGCAGGATAGAGAGGGTTGGTCACGCTCATAACGTTGCCTGTAATCTTAATGGCTACCAGTTTCACCGTTGCCCCGGAAGTGATCGTCAGCGATTTTACCTCAATGACATCAAGGTCCAGGTCAACCGCTGCGGAACTGGCAAAAACAACGCTGTCCAAACCGCCCGGAACTACTCCGCCCGTCCAGTTGGAACCGGTGTTCCAGTTTCCTGAGCTACCTCCGCTCCAGGTAATCGTCGACTGTCCATATCCATATGCGGCAAGAAATAAACAAACTACGAACAATGCGTAGAATTTCTTCATACATCATAAAGTTTAATACCCAAAAAATGCACAGGAAATGGATCAGAGGAGTTTTTCAGAAGAGAACTGAACGGGAAATACACAGCAAATTACAACAATAATAAACCATTGTCAAGCACAAACGAAAGAAAATTTAGCTCCTGCGCCCCTAAATACGGGACTCCCAAACAGCATCTTCATGGCCCATAATGCAAAAATCCCGACTTAGGCCGGGATTTTCAATTGATTAGAAAGATGCTTAATGGTGACCAGTAGTATCTATGACCGTAGTGTCCACAGGATTTACCGGGGCGGGCGCTACAGGAATGGTATCGGTAGTCTTTTCGTCAGGGTTCGTGTTGTCGTTACAAGCGGCCAAAATCGCTGAAATGGCCAGGATTGCTAACAGTTTTTGCATAACATGGTATTTTAGGTTAGTAATACTCACAAATATAGTATTTTATCTATTAATCGAATTCATCAATTATAAAAAATTGAAACTGCCTGTTCCCTACTTTTTTCGGAAAAAGATACGGACCGGAACGCCGGTAAAATTGAACTTGCTGCGCAACTGGTTTTCCAGGTAGTTCCGGTAAGACTCCTTAATATCATCAGGATGATTGGTGAAAAAAGCAAAAGAGGGGGTCTGCGTGGCCAACTGGGTAATATATTTGATACGGATCGCGGCGCCTCTTACCACCGGGGGCTGGTAAGATTCAATGGCTTTCAGCAGTACCTCATTCAACTGCGAAGTAGGTATCTTTCGCTGCCTGTTTTCGTATACTTCCAGCGCCGTTTCGATCACCTTAAATATCCTGGTCTTTTCCGTTACGGAAATGAACAGGATGGGCACGTCTGTAAAAGGCGCTAATTTTTGTTTCAGTTTTTTTTCATAATCCCTGGCCGTATTGGTTTCCTTCCCTACCAGGTCCCATTTGTTTATAAGAATAACGATCCCCTTCCCTTTTTTGGCGGCCATGCTGAAAATATTCAGGTCCTGCGCCGTGATGCCCTTTCCCGCATCCAGCATCAGCAGGCAAACATCGGCCTCGTCCATTGCTTTGATCGCGCGGATAACGGAATAAAATTCCAGGTCTTCATGCACTTTTGTTTTTCTCCGGATGCCCGCGGTATCGATCAGTATAAACTCTTTCTGAAAAAGATTATAATGGGTATGAATGGTATCGCGGGTGGTCCCCGCAATATCGCTGACAATCGTCCGCTCCTGCCCCACCAGGGCGTTCAACAGGGACGACTTGCCCACGTTGGGTTGGCCCATGATCGCTATTTTCGGCAACCCTTCCAGCTCTCTTACCTCATTGGAGCTCTCTTCCGATATCAGTGCGGTAATAGCGTCGAGGATCTCGCCCGTGCCGGCTCCAGTCATAGCGGAAATAAAATAAATATTCTCAAAACCTAACCCATAAAACTCCGTGGCTTCAAGTAGCAGCTCATGATTATCTACCTTATTTACCGCCAGGAAGACAGGCTTCGAGGTCCGGCGCAGCACATCCGCCATGGCCATGTCGAGATCGGTGATCCCGGTAGTCGCGTCAACGATAAAGATCAGGGCGTGCGCTTCCTCCACCGCGATCAACACCTGTTTTTTGATCTCTCTCTCAAATACGTCATCGCTTTGGGGAACAAATCCGCCGGTATCGATCAGGTTGAACGATTTGCCATTCCAATCGGATACCCCGTATTGGCGATCCCGGGTGACGCCGCTGGCATCGTCGACGATTGCCTTACGCTTTTCGAGCAGACGATTAAAAAATGTGCTTTTCCCAACATTCGGCCTGCCTACTATAGCTACTGTAAATCCAGACATAATATTTTTACCTGTAAAG
>JAEUVR010000139.1 GCA_016786785.1 Chitinophagaceae bacterium | reverse complement strand
GGATTGATCGACCCGATCTTCTGGTTCTTCCTGTTCTGGCTGCCCTCTTATTTTTCCGCTACTTTTAGCATTGATCTCACGAAGCCCAGCTTGCAGTTAATGATTATTTATACAGCCACTACTTTCGGCAGTATTGCAGGCGGCCAACTCTCATCCTGGCTGGTAAAGAAAAACTGGCCCGTACTAAAAGCGCGAAAATTGGCGCTGCTGATATTTGCCCTCCTTGAAATATCCATTATTCTGACGCAATTTGCAACGAACGGCTGGACGGTCGTGCTGCTGATCAGCCTGGCCGTAGCCGCGCACCAGGCCTGGGCGACAAATATATTTACGATTGCGTCCGATCTTTTTCCTTCAGAAGCCGTGGGATCGGTTGTCGGCATCGGCGGGATGGCAGGGGCTATTGGCGGCATCCTTTTTCCCATACTTGTCGGAAGCCTGCTTGACTTCTATAAAACAGCGGGAAATATCGTTACAGGCTACAACCTGTTGTTTACGATCTGCGGCTTCACCTATCTGGCAACCTGGCTTATCATCCATATATTGACGCGAAAATCGAAAGCAGTAACGCTTAGTCAACTAAGATAAACGGGTATGCAATCTTTCTTTTCGTCTGTGAAGGCGCATCGTCCCAATGATATGAAAACAGGAAAAAATATTATTAAAGGAGTCTATAATAACTGCATATAATAAGCAGCTTGTCAAAATGGCGGAATAGCAGATATGCCGTTGCAGGCCGCCGGAAGAAGCCAAACAAATCTTCAGGCCAGCCAGGAAACGGGTATCCCTGACAAAACAAACAGATACAATAAAACGACGATCCCTATGCTCCATTTTCTTTTATAAAAGACGCTTATTGATTAAGCTTCTTTGGGGAGTCGCCGATCGTTATCGACTGCGGGCGACCGGCTTATTACCAGCCAAATCTGTAATTTTTTACCCGCTTTTGGCTGGTAATAATATCTCCCATCGCCCTTTTCGTTATCTTTAACCTTAGGGTCCTCGAACCTGTTAAAGGTTCTAATTATCTTTCAGGAAGCCCGCTACAGAACGATTATAATTCTACCCAGTTGGCTTTGCGGGAATACATTATGGACAAGATGCTATTCCTCGCAGAAAAAATATATGCATCCGCGAACGGTCTAAAAACAGCGTATAGTTATAACAAAGAGATGATGGAGAAGTATGTTAAATCGTGGGAAAAGTATTATGACGATGACACACAAAGAAATAAGACGGCCGATTTTCAAGACAGTAATGGGCAATATTTTCAATGACGACTACAGAGATTTTTTAGCTGCGCTTAATGAGCAGAATGTAAGATATATTCTCGTAGAAGGATTTTCTGTAATTCTGCATTGCTATCCCAGAACTACCGGCGATATGGATATATGGGTAGATCGCACGACTGAAAATTATCAAAAGCTTAAAAAAGCATTCGGTCAATTCGGAATGCCGGTTTTTGACATGACCGAGGAAAATTTCTTGTCTCACCCGAGCTGGGATGTATTTACGTTTGGCATTCCGCCTGTTGCGATTGACATCATGGTAAAAGTAAAGGGACTAGATTTTCAGGAGTGTTTTGATAACTCTGTTATTTTTGAAGATGCTGATCTTAAGATCAGAACCATACATAAAAACAATTTGATCCAGGCCAAAAAATCTTCAGGGCGAGCTAAGGATTTGAATGATTTAGAAAATTTAAATTTTGAGTAAGCAGCGCTTCGCGCCTGGCATTTTTATTTTCATCCGCTTGGCAAAGCAAGCTTTGCACGCTCCGGGATTGCCTGCGGCGATCCCGGGACGCGGGATTAGCGGCGCTGATCCCGGAATGAGGGGCTTAAACCAACCAATGCCGGCGCTACGCGCCTTGCATTTTTATTTTCATCCGCTTAGCAAAGCAAGCTTTGCAGCGACGGGATTGCCTGCGGCGATCCCGAAATGGGGGCTTAAACCAAACAATGCCGGCGCTACGCGCCTTGCATTTTTATTTTCATCCGCTTAGCAAAGCAAGCTTTGCACGCTCCTGAAAACAAAAATGCCCGCTATCGCGGGTCATTTATTGGTTTGCGGAGAGGGCGGGATT
>JAEUVR010000134.1 GCA_016786785.1 Chitinophagaceae bacterium | reverse complement strand
GGTTTCGTCCAGGAATTTACGGACATAATATCCTGTCAGCGTAGCATTCCAGGCGGAAAGAGGACCTTCGTTGGAATCCATGCCGCCGGGCAGGAATGTTTCTACAGCCCTTCCTTTAAATGGCGCGCCATCAAAAAGAATAGTCGCATAAAAACGAGGATCCCTGTTCACATAAGGGTTCTGGGGGTCATAGCCTGCGTCAGGATTGATGATCTGCGAACCATTAGAGTTGTAGCCTAATACAGGTAATTCCCCATTGGTCATTTCATAATCGTCAACGAGATTCTGCAGGGGGTGAACCTGGCCGAAACCATTGTATCCATTGGGGTACAAGCTCAGATCCAGGTAAGTTGTTTCAGGATCGGCCAAACGATCGAAGGGCCTTGACCAGATCACTTCCGAATTATAAGAGTTACCCCTGAAAAACAGCGAGGCATAATTCGAGTATAATGAATATTTATTGAGATCGATCACCGCTTTTGCGGCATCGGCGGCTTTTTGCCATTTTGCCTGGTCGTTGCCGGGATTATGAAGAGGACTTGCATCATACAATAATGCCCTTGCCTTTGCAGCCAGCGCGGCGCCCTTGGTAATCTTGCCCTGATCTTTTGCCGCGTACTCAACAGGCAGTAAGGCTGCCGCTGCATCCAGTTCATCAACAACAAATTTCAGGCAATTTTCATAGGAATCCCTGGGCACATTAAAATCATCCGTCAGCGCGAATGGCTTGGTGATCAGCGGCACGCCCCCGTATAGCGAGATCAGGTTGAAATATGCAAATGCCCTCAGGAACTTCATTTCACCGGACATTTGGTTCTTAGCTGCTTGAGCAACAGGAGAACTCTCAATACGGTCAAAGAAAAGATTGCATTTGGTAATTGCCGGCCAATAGGCGGTACCCTGACCAACGCCTGCCGCATTTACATCATTGTTCCAGTAATTCAGTAATCCTAAATTAGACGGTGTTATATTCCCGGAATTGATGAAATCGGCAGATCCCCCCCGTTTAAACAATTCATCCGTAACACAACCCATACCCAGGGCGGCGGAATACCTGAAATCATGAGGCATGATCCGGTAAGTATTGCTGACAAAGGTTCCGATCAGGGCCTCATCCTTCCATACGGCAGGATCAGAGAAACTGCCAAGAGGTTCGGTATCAAGAATATTCTTCCTACAAGAGGAGAACAACGTAGATGCGCAGACAATACTCAAAACTATATAAGAGCAGTAAAGCCGCGCTTTGGTCAATATACTATATTTTGATGTCATGGTTCGCAGTTTTTAAAAAGTGAGGTTTACGCCAAAATTGAAGATCCTGGTCTGGGGATAAACGTTACCGGCTGAAGTAGGGTTACCGGTTGAAGTGGGGGGGTCGAGATTAACAATTTCAGGGTCGAACATTTTTGCCAGTTTGGAAATCGTAAACAGGTTGCTGCCGCTAACAAAAAACCTCAACGAGTTCAGCTTTGCCTTAGAAACAAGACTGGTAGGCACCGTGTACCCCAATTGCAGGGTCTTTAGCCTGAAGAAAGAAGTATTCATCAACCAGAAATCGGATTTTTGCCCATCAACTTCCCCGGTGGTCGTATTTTCAATAGTGGGCAGAATGGGATATTTGGAATCCATGCTTCCCGGCTTATAACGATTGTCCACCACTTCGGCAAAACCGCTGATCGCATTTCTAACGTTCAGGATATATTGCTGCCATGCTTTGGCATGCCCTGCAAAATTTGCATAAAGAGAGAAATTTTTATACTCCAGGTTGATGTTTGCTCCAAAAGACAGTTGAGGGATATTGGATTTATCCATCATCACCATGTCTGCCGCGGAAATTACCCCGTCGCCATTTACATCCTCATACTGCAGGTTACCCACAACAGTTCCCGGGAATACCGCCGCCTTGTTTACCTCATCTTGCGTACGGAATATGCCTATTGCCTTGTAATATTTATCAGCGCCCACCACGCGTCCCTTGGCTTTTTGATACTCCGGAACATTCTGCGCTTCGCTGAGGTCTATCACCTTACTCTTTGCATAGGCGATGTTCACGCCTACACGGTAAAAGATCTGTCCGATGGTTTTCTGACTGGTCAGCGACAACTCGATCCCCCTGTTCTGCACAATACCTATGTTTTCACTAGGTAGGCGCAGACCGGTGTACAGGGGAACGGCAAGATCGCGGGTGGTTAAGATATTGGATCTTTTCTGCTGGAACACATCAATGGAGAATCCGAACAGATCATTCCATAAGGCTCCGTCCAGACCAAAATTGGATGTTTCCAACACTTCCCAGGTAACATTTGGGTTTGGACTAACGCCGGCAACCAAGCCTTGAGAAGAAGCGGAAGGCCATCCGAAATTATAGCCCGTGTTGCCAAGATTGTACAGTACCAGGTCCTGGAAGGGAAGGATCCTATCATTCCCTATTTTACCATAAGAAGCCCTTAATTTCAGCTCATTCACAAAGCTCAGGTTTTCGCTGATAAAGTTTTCCTGGGAAAGACGCCAGGCCGCTGAAGCGCCCGGAAAGAACCCATAGCGGTTGCCTGCCGGAAAGTTAGAAGAACCGTCGTACCTGAAATTCAGGTCTAATAAATATTTACTCTGATAGCCATAGCTAAGCCTTCCAAAAAGGTTATTCCTGGTATTTACCGCGCTAAAGCCGGTAGTCTGCTGATTGGTCAGCCCGCCCGCAAACAATTCGTCCAGCGCCGAAGAAAGATACCCCTGACGGAATGCCTGGAAAAAGGAGGTATCGGTTCTCGATTGCTCCCCGGCAATGAATGCGCCAATACGGCTATCGCCTAAATCTGTATCGTACTTAATACGAACATTCACCAAACTCGTTTTTATCGTCTGCAATGACTGCGTTAACTGGGGAGCATTGATACGCCCTCCGGTAATGGGGGTATAAACGTCCGTGCTGGAATTATACGAATATACTGTCCACGGGGTCTGCCAGTTTTTAACATTTGTATTGAGATCATTGTAAGCAAAATATCCGTCTATACCCAGGCCTTTCACAAAGGGGATGGCG
Source organism: Chitinophagaceae bacterium (assembly GCA_016786785.1). Lineage (GTDB taxonomy): Bacteria > Bacteroidota > Bacteroidia > Chitinophagales > Chitinophagaceae > Flavitalea. Next base: position 7,797 of record JAEUVR010000134.1, on the reverse strand, counting down.
ATATCAATGGAGGCCTTACCCATTAGACGCTGATCCCTTTTGTTGTTGTTTCCTGTGGCATCGGTTACCATTACCGCAGGATTTTCTCCCTGTTCAACGCCAGCGGATGGCGATCCGTTAGGCCAGTAAACCGGGATAAAAGGCACCTGTTTCATACCAGCCATAATAACAGAAGTGCTATAGGCGGGATAGTTGCCGTTATTCAAACCGCCGTTTAAGTCCAGCCCCACCTTAATGTATTCATTCACTTTAATATCCATATTGGAACGGACAGTATAGGTCTTGAAATTATGGCTGCCGTTCTTGAACATACCCTGCTGGTTGGAGAAAGAACCGGAAATAGAATATTTGATATCCTCATTTCCGCCCCTGACATTCAGGTTATGCTGGCTCTGGGGAGTAGTCGGTTTCACTACTTCTTTGAACCAGTTTACATTGGGATAGTTGATCGGATCGCTGCCATCCCTGAACTTCTGGATCTCTGCCTCTGTATATCTTGGCGCCTGGCCGGCTACTTCCTGTAAATAGTTTACATATTCGGCAAAAGAAGCAGAGCTGGCCATTTTAGGAATTACGGCAGCCTGGGTAATACCCTGGTTGAAAGTATAGCTAACGATGGGCTTGCCCTTGCTTCCTCTCTTGGTCGTGATCAGGATAACGCCATTCGCCGCGCGCGCCCCGTAGATAGCGGCCGAAGCGTCTTTTAATACAGATACCGATTCAATATCATTGGAATTGATGTTCTGCCATCCGCCGTCATCAGGCACTCCGTCCACTACGATCAGGGGCGCAGTGCTTCCGGTGGTACTTTTACCGCGGATCAGCACAGTAGGATTATCCCTGCCGGGCTCTCCTGATGTATTCATCGCAATAGCGCCGGGAAGGATACCTTCTATGGTATTGGCAATATTGATAGCAGGGCTGCGTTGCAGTTCCTTGCCCATTACGCTGGCTACCGAACCGGTAAGGGTAGCTTTTTTCTGGGAGCCATATCCCACGTTCACCACTACTTCGCCCAGGCTGGTCGCGCTTAACGCCATCGTAACATTAAATACAGTACGGTTTCCCACGGCATGTTCCTGGGTTTCATAACCGATATAAGAAAATTCGAGGATATCACTTTTCTCTACGGAAATAGAGAAATCTCCCTGCCTGTTGGTAGCCGTTCCCGAAGAGGAGCCTTTGACCTTTATGGATACCCCTTCCAACGGAGAGCCGTCTTCATTGAGCACCTTTCCGGTAACAACGAAAAGAGGGCTAACCTCTTTCATAACCGGGTTTGCCGCTGCAGTCGAGGCTGATTTGGTGAGCACCACCATTTCTCCTTCGAAGCGATAACCAAATTCGGTTCCCTTCAGGCATTTGGCCATCACTTCTGCAATAGAAGCTTTCCTGACCTGAAGCGTAACAGGTTTTACCCCCTCGAATAGGGTTTCTTCGTAAACAATGGAAACGCCCGTCTGGCGAATCACTTCCTTAAATACTTTCTGAACTGACGCATTCCGAACAGTAAGGGTTACTGTCTGCGTACTTGCCTTGGCTGCAACATGCAGGCTGGCAACAAGTAATAAAAACGCCGTGAGCCTCATAATCCGTAGCAGTTTAGCGTGGTTTTTCCATGCAATATGCACATGTTGATAAACACCCAATAAATGCATAACTTTGGTTTGTTTTGGTTAATGAATAAGCATCCTTCAAGATTGCCTTAAAAACTTAGCCCAAACGTTCGGCCAGAAATGTTCGCAGCATTCCTGGCTTTTTTTTGGAATTAATAATTTGTTTTATTTCTTCATAAGCGTATTATTGCTTTTAAATTACTTTCAGCGTTTTCCCTTCCAACGTAAACTTTACGCCATTAGCTTCAAGCATTTCCAGCAGGTTGCGTATCGGAAGGTTTCTGCTGATGCCGCCGCCAAATTTTTTATGCGTATATTTTTTCTCTAATATTACTTCCACATCATACCACCTGCTTACCTGCCTCATGATCGCTTCAAGATTGATATTGCTGAACTCAAAAAGCCCCCTTTTCCATGCCATCACCTGGTCAATATCCACGTCATCAGCGACCTTAATGAGATCGTTGTTTTGTATTGTCCACTGCGCCTGCTGCCCCGGCCGTATGGTAAACGGTTTGCCGGATTTCGTCAGTTGAACGCCCCCTTCCAGCAAGGTTGTCCGGGAAAGATCCTCGTCGTCGTATGCGTTAACATTAAAATGCGTACCCAATACCTTTATATCTACGTCGCCCGCCTCCACATGAAAAGGCATCTCTGGATTTTTAGCTACTTCAAAATAAACTTCGCCGGTAATGGACACCCTTCTCTCTTTATTTGCAAAAACGGTAGGATAGGTAATGGAAGAAGCGGCATTTAACCATACTTTAGTGCCATCCGGCAAAACGATCTGGTATTGTCCGCCCCTGGGCGTTCGCATGGTATTATAGGCTATAGCAGCGGGGGCAGCGCCTTTACGAGGCTTCTGGTACGCTATCCGTCCGTCGGCAAGTTTTTTGATCTCGGTCTCCCCCTGTTTGGCAAGCGTGCCATTGGCTGCGGCGTCCAGCACAATGGCCGATCCATCGGCCAGGGTCAGGATCGCCCGATCTCCTCCCGGAGGCAGATCAAGAACCGGCGCCTGTATAACAACAGGAGCCTCGCTTAGCTGGTTCGCAGCAGGTTTTTCGTACCAGAAATACAAAGCAGCCCCGGCTACCATAACGATAATTGCGGCAGCATAACGAAACCATGCCGTTTTAAGCAATTGCGTACGATGAACGGGCGATGACGACCGCCTGTTTTTTCCGTCTGCAGAGGATTTATCTACCTGCACCGCTGCGCGGATAAGGGGCGCCCATTTTTCTTCATCAACCTCCTCAACAAGGGGCTCTTCAATACCCAATTCGATGGCCGCCTCAATAAAACGCTCCCTATTGTATTCCGACGAAACAAAAGCCCTCAGCTCGTCCTTTTCTGAAAAGGACAAGCTTCCCGCAACCAATCGGTCCAATAAATAGAGTAATCTTTTTTTATCCATGAAAAGCCTTCGCTTATTCATATAAAGAATGTTAAAATTGAAAATGGTAACTATCGGAGTAAATATTTTTTAAAAAAGCCCTTTAGCAACTAAAATCAGCCGCCCAGGTAAATACGTCAATCTAAGCATTTAGGAACAATTGTTTTTCATTGATGAGGAATATCGGGCATAGGTAGGTAACAGGGATTTCACATTGATCTGTTATTTTATCATCGTGATCTACGTTATTTGATAGCTTTTGAATTAAAAGCAGGCGAGTTTCAGAGAAATCAATTGATAAACAGTGGGTAGTCAATGGGAAGCGCTTTTTGTCGTTAATAGAAAAACAGTAAAAGCGCTATTAATTTACCTGAGGCGGCCAGGTTCTGACGAATCGATTCGAGCGCCGCGCTTAGGGCATTTTTTACATACCCGTTAGATAGATTCAGCTTTTCCGCTATTTCTTTCGATTTAATACCTTCGATCCTGTTCATCTGAAAGATCAGCTTCCGCTGAGGCGGCAATTCCGCAATGGCTTTTTCCAATAAAAGCGCCGTTTCCCGGAACGCCAGGTTGTCCAGCCCCGTAGCGGTAAGATCCACCGCGGCATCGTCGGCTACCTCATTGAATAGTTTTGACGTTGAAGCGTTCTTTCGGAGCCATGTAAACGTTTCATTCAATGCCACCCTTTTAAACCAGGCGGGAGGGTTTTCCAGTCCCGGAAGTTTATCGCGATTCAGCCATATCCTGATAAAACATTCCTGTAATACCTCTTTGCAGGATTCCGGCGAGCGAACGATTTTCATGACCAATGGTTCAAGATAACGAACGATTCCTCCTACAAGAGAAGCAAATGCTTTTTCGTCGCCCTCTGCCACCAAATAAAGCAATTCCGATTCCTGATATGTTTTGGTTGCTATCACTTATAGTGTGAAGTAAACAATAAATAATAAATGTTCAACAATTATTTATGTAAAGTTACGCATTGCGGATATACTCCTCCTGAAACTAAAATAATAAAAATCGCCGTAAATCAAAGAGGTTATGGATACTATGATCAGTAAAAAAGATCGGCAATTTGAGTAATCTGCAATAATTTGCAGCGCAGGTCTTATAATAGCCTGCATTAGTAACAAATAATGATATGAAGCTTTTTAATGAGGCGATACCGGGATTATCCTTGTTTCTTGTTTTTCTTTTCCTTTCTATCGATAGCGCGGCGCAGGTCCAGGGAAAATCCTTAATAAAGGGAATCATAGTTGATTCATCCAGTTCCCAGCCATTGGGATATGCCACTATAAAATTGATTGCCAGCGCCGACCGGGAATTAAAACAGGAATATATTTCAAACGACAAAGGCGAGTTTTTGGCAGAAGCGACGCCGGGAACCTATTATATGGAAGTGAGCTTTATGGGATTCCGGCCGCACATTACGCCTCCTTTCCTGGTAAACAAAACTGAGATCAACCTGGGCAGGATATTGCTGGCGGGCGAGGCCAACACCCTCGAAGAAGTAATTGTACAGGCCGAAAAGAGTTCCATGCAGCTATCGCTGGATAAAAAAATATTTAACGTGGGCCTCGACCTGGCAAATGCCGGCGGCTCCGCTGTAGACATCCTCTCTAATGTGCCCTCCGTTTCCGTCGATCCCGAAGGAACCGTCAAATTAAGAGGAAGCAGTAATGTAAGGATATTGATCGACGGCAAACCCTCCGGCCTGGTGAGCTTTAAAGGAAGTGGCGGCCTACAGCAATTGCAGGCCAATATGATCGAAAGGGTCGAGATCATTACCAATCCTTCCGCGCGATATGAAGCGGAAGGGATGGCCGGCATTATCAATATCGTTCTCCGAAAAGAGAAAAAACAGGGCTTTAACGGATCCCTGGAATTAACGGCAGGCGATCCCGCCAATTTCGGCGCCGCCGCCAACCTGAATTACCGGCATAAAAAAGTGAACTTTTTCATCAATTATGGCATTGCTTACCGCCAGACGCCGGGTATCGGCTCCCTGTATCAGGAGGTTTATGGCGCCGACACCGCCTTTATCCTGAAACAAAATAACAATGGCAGGGTAACCGGCCTGAATAACAATATCCGGGGGGGACTGGACTTTTATTTTAACGAAAAAAGTATTCTTACCGCCGCTTACCTGTTCCGCAGAAGCGATGCCGACCGGCTTACCAATATCCGTTATGCCGATTTCTATTTCGATGAATCAAATCCCGCAGCCTTAACTACGCGAAGGCAGGATGAAACAGAACATGAGCCCAACTCGGAATATTCCCTGATATATAAAAAATCTTTCGCCGAAAAAGACCATGAGCTGGTCGCGGAAATAAAATACCTCGACAACTGGGAAAGCTCTGATCAATTGTTTACGCAGAAACAGCTTGCAATGGACGGCTCCGAGCGCCCTATCAAGACCAGCTTACAAAATTCTTTAAATGATGAATGGGAGAAACATTTTCTGCTACAGGTAGATTATACAAAACCTATAGGCAAAGAAGGGAAATTTGAAACCGGCTTAAGAAGCAGCTTCCGGAATATGACCAATGATTATGTAGTGAATGATATCGACGACTCAGGCGCTTTAACGCCGTTAGAAGGCTTAGACAACATCTTCCTGTACAACGAAAATATTCATGCCGTGTATGGCATCCTTGGGAACAAACAAAACAAAATATCTTATCAGGCGGGTTTGCGCGCAGAATGGACCGATGTGAAGACGACGTTACAGGAAACCCATCAAACCAACCCAAGGAATTATGTAAACTTATTTCCCAGCGCGCATTTTACGCTGGACCTGCCCCAGGAAAACGCTATCCAACTCAGCTATAGCCGGAGGGTAAGAAGACCGTTTTACAACGACCTCAGCCCCTTTTTCACTTTTTCCGATAGCCGCAATTTTTCCAGCGGCAACCCCGACCTGGATCCCGAATTCAGCGATGTTATTGAGATAGGCCATATAAAATATCTCGATAAAGGCTCTTTATCTTCGTCTGTTTATTACCGGTATACCAATGGAAAAATAAGTCATATCCGATCGGTCGACGACAAAGGCATGTCGATAAACAAACCTGAAAATCTCCTGTCGGAGCAGGCGTTCGGAACCGAATTCATCGCAGATTATTCGGTCTACAAATGGTGGAAGCTTAATTTCAACGTCAATTTCTTTCACGCCGATATAGACGGCAGCAACCTCGTTAAGACTTATAAAACATCTACCTATAGCTGGTTCGCCCGCCAGACTTCCCGATTTACGGTCGCCGGGAATACGGATATACAGCTGCGATTGAATTACGAAGCTCCTCAGAAAACCGTTCAGGGGACCAGGAAATCCCTTTACTATGCAGATCTTTCGGCAAGCAGGGACGTATTTAAAGGCAAGGGGACCGTAAACCTGAATGTGCTGGACATCTTTAATACGCGCAAATCAAGATCGCTGACAGAAGGGCCTAACTTTTTTACCCGAAGCGATTACCAATACAGAAGAAGACAGCTCAACGCAACCTTCAGCTACCGCATCAAGCAGGCAAAAGCCGCCAAACCTAAAAAAGAAGCGGGCGAGGAATAAGCTCCCGCGCCGAACCTGGGCAGGCCGCTACCGGAATCGCAATGATTGTTCCCAGCCGCGAAACATGCGAAAATGCCTATCTATAAAGGAATAATAATGGTAAATGAAGCGCCTTCGTTTGGCTTCCCTCTGGCAAAAATAACGCCCCCATGATTTTCCACGATCTTTTTACAGATAGACAACCCAATTCCCGTGCCGTCATATTCCGTTTTATTGTGAAGACGCTGGAAGATGACAAATATTTTATCGGCAAACTTCTCGTCGAAACCAATTCCATTATCTGTAAACGTTAGTTGCAGGTATCCGCTTGCCTTGGCAAGATTAGATATGAACCGTTGCGGAATATCTTCTTCCTTCAGTATAGCATGAGCGATATTAATGACGGGGCTGGTTCCATCCTTTCTTGAAAACTTAAGCGAATTGCTCACAAGGTTCTGGAACAGCTGCCTGAATTGCGACACTATAACATTTGCGCCGGGCAGCCCGTCTGTTTTCACGCTGGCTCCGCTGGTCTCCAGCTTGTATTCCAATGTTTGCAGCACTTCGTTCAACAGGCGTTGAAGGCTGTAGTAGCTATACTCCTTATCGCCCGAAATGGTAGAAATAGAAAGCAGGTCGTTGATCATCTGCTGCATCCTGACGGATGAGTTGACAATTTTCTCAAGATAGGCCCTGCCTTCTTCGCGTAAGCTCTCGCTGTGCCTCGACAAAAGCCGGTCGCCAAAAGTAGATATCTTACGCAAAGGCTCCTGCAGGTCATGGCTGGCTACATAAGCAAACTCTTCAAGGCTGGTATTGGATTGCTGCAGGGCTATGGTTTTTTGAAACAGTTCTTCTTCGATGTGTTTTCTATCCGTAATATCCAGCACAGCGCCCAATACTTCCGTGATGTATTGATCCGCGGTAGCGCTGAATACAACTTCCCGAACCAGCATCCATCGCCAGGAGCCGTTCTTATGCTTCATGCGGCACTCAAAATTAAACAATAGCTTTTCCGGTTGACTTCCCCTTTTGTACCTGCTGAATCTTTGAGCGATCTTCTTAAAATCATCGGGATGATAAATTTCCCATATCACTTTCGCTCCCATTTCCAATATCTCCGCAGGCGCGTAACCTAAAACGTTTTCTATTTCATTGTTAACATATACAATACGGCCTATCCTTGCGTCAAAAAGATAAAGAACGGTAGGCGAAGCGTCGGCAATATGTTT
>JAEUVR010000114.1 GCA_016786785.1 Chitinophagaceae bacterium | reverse complement strand
CAGCCCAATATCTCCCTGGCTGATTTTATTGCGCCGGCAGAATACGGGGTAACGGACTATATCGGCGCATTTGCCGTAACCATTCAGGGCATCGAACCCCATATCAAACGTTTTGAGGAACAGTTTGACGATTATAACAAGATCATCTTACAGGCCCTGGGCGACCGGCTGGCTGAAGCGTCGGCCGAAATGCTGCACGAGAAAGTGCGCAGGGAATTCTGGGGATATGACGCAAACGAGCGGCTATCCAATGAAGAGCTAATTAAAGAAGCATATTCCGGCATAAGGCCGGCTCCCGGTTATCCCGCGTGCCCCGACCATACGGAGAAACTTAAGCTGTTCGCGCTCCTCAACGCCACGGAGAATACCGGCATCGTATTAACGGAATCCCTGGCCATGCACCCCGCTTCCTCTGTTTGCGGCTGGTATTTCGCGCATCCCCAGAGTAAATACTTCGGCGTAGGAAAGATCGCGAAAGACCAGGTGGAGGATTATGCGCAAAGAAAACAAATGAGCATAGAGGAAACGGAAAAATGGCTGTCGCCGGTTTTGGAATACTGACCTGCGGCTGCTATCTTTTTTCAAAAAGCCACCACAACCTTCTTCTTGGTTTTATGGAATAGTTGGCTCTAATATAATGACGGATATGGTCCATCGCTTCATCCACGCTATCCGTAAGCAATACCAGGGAAAGGTCTTCCCTCGATATCGTATCCTGTTCGGCCATGAACTCGATATATTCCCAGAGTTCTTTATAGTAGCTTTTTCCAAACAACACAATAGGAAACCGGGCGAGGGTTTTGGTCTGCACCAGGGTAAGGGTCTCAAAAAACTCATCCATCGTGCCGAACCCGCCAGGCATGATGATAAAAGCGTATGAATACTTTATGAGCAAGGTCTTGCGCACAAAAAAATGCTCAAAAGTCACTAACCTATCCGTATAAGGATTGCCTTTTTGTTCAAAAGGCAGTTGGATATTACAACCGACCGAAGGGCCTCCATTCTCAAAAGCGCCCCGGTTTGCGGCTTCCATTATTCCCGGTCCGCCGCCGGTCATGGTAGTAAACCCGGTCATAGCAATACGTTTTCCAAATTCTCTTGCGGCAATATAATAGGGGTGATCTTCCTTAAATCGCGCAGATCCGAAAACGGTAATACAGGGGCCCACAAAATGCAGGGACCTGAACCCCTTGATAAACTCTTTGAATACGCGCCAGGCAAAAGCCAGCTCGTACCCTCTGGTTTTGGGTCCGTCTAAGAATACATGCTGTTTCGACGGAATTATCCGTTGATTTCTTTTGGTCATAATAATCAAATTTCAGATTTATCTATCTTAGCTTTATTTGTATGAATTTGCGCCTTGCAATATAACGCCTATAATCTATTGAATAATATGTCCTCTGTTCGCATTATCAGCTATAACGTCAACGGCATCCGTTCGGCCATCAATAAGGGGTTTATGGACTGGCTCCGCACGAATCCCGCAGATATCGTCTGTATCCAGGAAACAAAAGCCGCAAAAGAAAACATTGATCACGCATTACTGAATGAGATCGGCTATCATGATTTCTGGTATCCAGCGCAGAAAAAAGGTTATAGCGGAGTGGCCATCTTTACCAAAATAGTTCCGGATAAAGTGTATTATGGCAATGGACATCAGGTCAGCGACGACGAAGGCCGTATCCTGCAGGCCGATTTCGGCGATATCCGGCTTATCAACGCCTATTTCCCATCCGGAACCTCCGGCGATATCCGGCAGGCTTTCAAATATGAATGGCTCGACGAGTTTTATCTTTACCTGGAAACGTTGCGGAAAACATGCCCGAAGATCATCCTCTGCGGAGACTATAACATTGCTCACCGGGAAATAGATATTCATGATCCGAAAGGAAATAAAAAATCTTCCGGCTTTCTTCCTGCCGAAAGAGCATGGATGGATAAATTCCTTGACAACGGTTTTATTGACAGCTTCCGGTATTTTAACAAAGACCCTCATCATTATTCCTGGTGGAGTCAACGCTTCCCCACCGTAAGAGCGCAGAATAAGGGGTGGAGAATAGACTATATTACAGCGACTACGCCGCTGGAATCAAACCTTGTCTCCGCAGGCATTCTGTCCGATGTTAAACACAGCGATCACTGCCCTGTGTTCCTTGAGCTGCGCGCCTGATAACAATATCCGGCATCAATCGCAGGCGCTTCCATCGGGATTATCTTACTGTTATTGTACGAGCGGCATTGTTGATTATCGCGGCTTTATACCTATTATGCCCGGAAGTTATCAACTGAATGTGGATAATATCTTTTTCGGAACGCCATCGCCATTCAGGCATAACGGGCTTTTCCGAAAGCGGCTGCAGGCGGGCTTTTCAGGAAATATCGATAGAATCCAATACTGCAAAGGGTTTCAGGGGAAAAAGACATATAAAAAAAACATATTTCATATTTTAAATTTCAATAGAATGCTTGCCCCACGCGGTTTTTAAAAGATCTGTTATCGCGCTGAAATCATTAGAAAAATTTTGCCGGTATAAAAAACCCTCTAATTTTGTTGAAGTATAATTATTTAAAAAATATACGCTATGAACAAAGCTGAATTAATTTCAAAGATTGCCGATGACGCTGGCATTACTAAAACACAAGCGAATGCTTCGGTGGATTCCTTTATTGAAGCGGTTACTAAAACTTTAAAAGGAGGCGGAAAAGTTACCCTTGTAGGTTTTGGAACTTTCTCTGTTTCAAAAAGAGCCGCGCGTAATGGCCGCAACCCACAAACAGGCGCCGTTATTAAGATCAAAGCTAAAAAAGTAGCTAGATTTAAAGCGGGTAAAGAACTGCAGGGCAAATTATAATCTCCTGCAAAAGACAAGAGGCAAACAAAAGATAGCGTTCATCGGATTTTTTAATTTGCCTCTTGTTTTAAGCTCTCTCTATAACACTCCTTGACGCCCTTATAATAAACCTCCCTGGGATCGGAAAACCAGCGCCAGGACCCGTCTTTAGCGACAACAGCATAGGCTTCGCCTTTCATAGCCGGCATTTGAGCCATTGCAGGACGACAAACCAGTAACAAGAACAAAAAAAGAATTATTCCTGAATACAATTTTTTTCCATGTCAATGTTTTTCACCGCAAATAAATAACCGGCGCTTGCCGCGCTAAAAATAAGCGAACCAGGAAGGAAAAACCCTATTTCATATCCAATGTTTTGTCTTTTGTTTTACATTCGCGGCTAAACATAAAATCTTCATTATGGGTAGAGGAGACAAAAAAACCAAAAAAGGAAAAACATTTAAAGGGTCTTTTGGAAAATCCAGGCCTGCCAATCCCAAAAAGAAAAGCGCGGTAAAAAAGAAAGCGTAGTCGTACCCGCATATTCGTGCCCGACCTTGTTTGGGATGAGCCGAACGATCCGGCGACTCCAAGTAATAACGGCAGCAGTCTTTTTAGGATTTCCCGACCATTGCTAGCCAAGTTCCGTTTTTTCTTTGAGAAGGGTTTTTCCTTTCCGGGGATCGGATAAGGTTATAATGCAGCGGCCCGGATAAGATATACGCGGTAAAAACGCTGGCAATTTACGATAATGATTAGTCGCGGAAAGGATACCGGAACAGCCTCGGCCCGGGGTTCCATTTCGGATTGACAGAGCCCTCGGTCAGATGATAGAGGGTTTTATTGTCGTTCGAGAACCAGGGGAAGGTTCCGAATCCATCTCCATATTTCTTAACCAACTGGACATTGGAAGAAGAAATATCATATACCTCGTTATTGCTGGTAGCCGCATACGTTCCATCGGCGCTCAGGCCGGTGAAGTATTCGTTATTTCCCAACGAATACAAAAGGTTAAAATATTTATCGTATAAATTACCGCCCACGGCAATTTTACCGGTAGAAGAAAAAACGGCGTGCGCATAACTATATGCCAGGCTTGGGGCGCGCTCCTCGGCAACCAACTGTAAAATACCGCCCTCAAAGGAATACACAAAAAACGAATCATTGGCGGCGTTGATCACAAATTTTGAGTTGTCGTCAATAGCTGTCGCTTCGCGCGTATCAACCGCTCTTACGATCTCGTCATGCGTGGAAACAATATCATATAACGACAACAGGCCTTCCCGCGGCATTGTTTCGGTAAAGCTGCTATAGAGCGCCTTCTTATCAAAGATCCCTTCTATGGTAGCCGAGGATACAGGAAGAACGAATACTTCGCCATCGCTTACCGCAAACGAGTTAAGGTCGACCGACAACAGTTGAAAAGTATTGGCGTTGATCCTTTTTACCATGTTTAATGCCGAACTGTTTTCGTTCATCCCCGTAAAAACAATATCGCCATCGATAGAGATACTGTGTTCGATCGATAACATTTCGGGATCATAAACATTCAGGCGGGCGCCGCCTTCATTCTGGTTATCCAGCATATACATTTTGCCCCTAGTCCTGTCAAATATCACATCCGCCGTTTGGGTATGAGCAGGCAGGTCGATAAAGCTTCCGGCCTCAATGGTTTTCCTCTCCGAAATGCTTCCGCAGTCTTCTTCCGTAACCACGCGCACCACATAGGCATATTTGTAATAAAAATAAATTTCCTTATCGGTAAAAGACGTATTGTTAATATCAGAGATGACCGCTATCAGCTTGCCAGGCGGATAAGGAGGCAGGTCGGGCGCCGTGTCGGTTCTCACCGACAGGATCTCATAAGCCTTAAAATTTTCGATAGCCGCTTTTTTCCAACTGATGGTAATAGATGTTTCGTCTTTTGTCAGCCCTGTGATCGACACGGGCGGAGGTATGCAGATAAAAATATGTATCGCGTCTGAAGTCAATTTTTCATTACGGCTAGCCTTGTTTACGGCAACAACCGATATGGCATACTCGCCCGGAGCCAGCGCATTTTGCCAGGAGAAATGAATAGACCCATCGGGGCTAACCGATCCCGTTTGCAGGGTATCGCCGGTATTTGCTTCCACGACAAACAGCTCCAGAAAAGAATAATCGATTTGGTCGCCTGTAAGGGTTGCCGAAAGTTCTATTTCCGCATTTCGGGCGTAATAAGCGCTATCCGAGGGGGAAAGGATCTGCAATACGGCGCCCTCATCGATAAAAGGCCGGCCATCGATTATTATAAAATCCTTTTTGCAGGAACCCGCAATCAGCAAAAACACCACAATACAAAAAGGAAATTTTTTAAAAAAGCTCATAAGATCGGTAATTATAACGCTCCGGAAGTTATCAATGACTCCTTATATAACTACTTTTCACGCAATATATTATGGGGCCAGGCGATCAATACGCCAATTTCCACTCTCTTCGAGGGAATATTGCAACCGATCGTGCAAGCGGTTTGACCGGCCCTGCCAGAATTCAACGGTGATAGGCTTCAGCAGGTATCCCCCCCAATGATCGGGACGGGGCGGGTTTTTTCCTTCATATTGCCCGGCGATAGCTGTTACCTTTTCTTCCAGCCATTGCCTGTCGGGGATGATCTGGCTTTGGGGAGAGGCGATTGCGCCTATACGGCTGCCTTCAGGACGGCTATCAAAATATTCATCGCTTTCCGACTTGCCCAGCTTTTGCACCAGGCCCGTAATACGAACCTGGCGTTCCAGTTCTTTCCAGAAAAATACCAGGCAGGCCCTGGGATTTTCTTCTAACTGCTGAGCCTTAAAACTGCGGTAATTGGAAAAAAAACTAAACCCTCTTTCATCGCAACCCTTTAACAATACCACCCTTGCCGATGGAATGCCGTCTCTTGAAGCGGTGGCCAGGGTCATGGCGTTTACTTCGGCAATATTGCTGTTGATCGCTTCCTTCCACCATATATGAAACTGGGAGATAGCGTCCGGCGCCGCATCATTTTCTGAGAACGCTTTAAGTTGATAGTCCATCCGGATACCTGCTATTGAGTCTGACATAGGCGTATGATATCCGGCAAAGATAACGAGATAAAAGAATTGTCGGCGGTTCTGAATTGGTATCGCTGCATGCTACGCGGTTTCTACCGCTTCCGGCGACTATACAGGCAAACAAAAGCGTTGACAACGCTATGCATCGTCTATTTTTCTCCGAAGGTTTCGGAAGAAACGCGGGATAACAGGGTTTCGATCTCATTGATCCTTTTGAGCTGTCCTTCCAGTATTTTATTATGTCCCGACACCTGCTGGAGATCGTTGAGCAGTTCTTCCAGGAAACCCGTTTTTTTTGCATGCTGCTGCCGCTGGAAATTGGCTTCGCGTAGTTTTTCTTCCGTATCGGTCAGCAATCTAGACAATCGATGATTTTCTTCTAATAAAGAAAGATTACGAAGTTTGATCTCATCGCATTCCTTGGTGAGCCGGAAATAGGATTGCTGCAGATCATTGTACTCAAAATGTTTATGCTGCGGAATGATCGTGTCGGCCTTTAGTTTCTGCAGTTTATCCTGAAGGAAATTAAATTCTTCATATGCTTTTTCCAATCTTTCATTCATCTCCTTTGATAACAATTCGCGCTGGTGGAAATACTTAAGTTCCGAATCTTTCGCGGCAAGCGCATGCCTGGTCTCCCTTAATTCGGTATTAAGGGATTCATTGGCTTTAAGAATATCAATGTTTTTTCTTTCGGCATCCTTTAGCTGGTTCAACTGCTCTACCATGCGACCGATCTGGCGGTTATTATACTCCAGGGTTTGCTGGGCGTCGGCCAGTTCTGAAAGATAATCTGCGACGCTCAATGTTTTATTTTCCCGCGCATCTTCCGCCTTCCTGATTTCGTCCTGCATTTGCTCCATCTGGCGGAGCAGCAGCTTTTCATTTGAACGCGCCAGGGATAATTCCTTTTCTAATCGTTCTTCATTCTTTTCGCGGAGCTCTATCTGTTCGTATAACTTTAAACGGTATTCATCGGCGTCTGAAATACCCGACTCTTCGCCAATCATTTCATTTTCTATCTCCGTTGCAGGTTCTTTACGACCCCCTGCCCAATAAAAATGGATGGAAAATCCCAACAGCGCAGCCGCCAATAAAAAGATGATGACTTCAGGCAGGCCTATGGTAAAGTTAATGCTAAGCAATAAGGATAACGTTTTCATAACGGTTCAGGGTAAGGTTGGTGATCGGGATAAAAATCCGCTCTTCAAAGGATGTTGAACCGTTCTGTAATAAACAGCCGGGGCTGTTTTCAGATCCGAAAAATACTACCCGCTATCCAATATTGCAAGCGACTGGGAGGAAATTTAATTGAGGGATTGAAGATCAATCTTTTACAAGAGTGCCCACTTTTTCGCCGGTAACTACCCGGTGGAGATTGCCCGGCTTATTCATATCAAATACGATGATGGGCAGTTTATTTTCCATGCAGAGCGTAAAAGCCGTCATATCCATTACCCGGAGATTTTTGGAGATGCATTCCTGGAAACTAATGGAACCGAATTTTTTTGCAGTAGGATCTTTTTCCGGGTCGGCGGTATATATGCCATCCACCCGCGTTCCCTTCAATATTACTTCGGCTTCTATTTCAATAGCCCTGAGCGAGCCGGCCGTATCGGTGGTAAAATAAGGATTTCCTGTTCCGGCGCCGAAGATCACCACTCTCCCTTTTTCCAGGTGACGTATCGCCCTTCTGCGAATATAGGGTTCGGCCACCTGCTCCATCTTGATCGCGCTCTGCAGCCGGGTATATACGCCTACTTTTTCGAGCATGGCCTGCATGGCCATTCCATTGATCACGGTAGCAAGCATTCCCATATAATCGCCCTGAGCCCGCTCGATGCCCGTCTCGCTTTCATTCATGCCGCGATAAATATTCCCTCCGCCAATGACTACCGCTACCTGGACCCCCA
>JAEUVR010000381.1 GCA_016786785.1 Chitinophagaceae bacterium | reverse complement strand
TTGGTCTGGTAATTTTCTTCCTTTGTCATGATAAAATCATGGGCATTGGCCATCCGGGCAGCCTGTTCTATCTGGGCAATATCGGCGCCGGGATTACCCAGCATAATGTTGGAAGCTATGGTATCATTAAATAATATCGGTTCCTGGGTAACGATTCCCATCTGGTCTCTCAGCGACTGCAGGGAATATTCCTGTATGTTGACCCCATCTATTAAAAGCGTTCCCGAGCTGGCGTCATGAAAGCGCGGAATAAGGTCGGCCAGCGTGGATTTCCCCGCTCCCGACGAGCCTACCAGCGCGATGGTCTGCCCCTTTCTGATGGTAAGGTTTATCTTATCCAGTATCACCGCATCTTCATAGGCAAAGCTTACTTCTTTAAATTCAATGCAATCCCTGAACTCCTGCAGCGTAACGGGGTTGGGCGATTCCGTGACCGTTACCGGCGCCTGGATGATCTCTTCTATGCGTTTAATGGCCGATCCGCCCCGTTGTACGTTGTAGAAAGTGGTGGAAAGCGATTTTGCAGGGTTGATGATCTGCGTAAAAAATACAATATAAGCGATGAATGCATCGGGTTGGATGACATCGCCCGAAAACACCAGCCTTCCTCCGAAATACAGTACGCAGCACAATACGACCACGCCCAGGAATTCCGAAAGCGGCGAGGCCAGGTCTCTCCGGAAGATCATTTTATTCCGAAGCGTATTAAGGGTTTCATTACTGTTGAAAAAGCGCAGGCGGAGTAATTGTTCTGCATTAAACGCTTTGATCACCCTTAAGCCGGTCAGCGTTTCATCGAGGATCGACATGATCACGCCCATTTCCTCCTGCGCGGCAGTGGATTGTTTTTTTAAGGACCTGCTCACCCTGCCGATGATAAAACCCGTAAGGGGCAACAATACCAGTAGAAACAGCGATAGTTCGGGACTTAAAAATATCAGCGTGCAAAGAATGACGATAATGGTGATCGGTTCTTTTAATAACCCCTCCAGCGCGCTTATTACGCTCCATTCGATCTCATTGGCGTCATTGCTCATGCGGCTGGTAATATCGCCTTTTCGCTGTTCGGTAAAATAACCGATGGGCAGCGCCAGGATCTTATCGTAGAGATCGGCTCGCAATCTTTTCATCACGCGGTTGCGCATGGGCGCCAGTACGCGATAGGAGAGATAGAGAAAGCAGTTTTTCAAAAAGATGGCGCCGATGATGATCACGCAGATCGCGCCCAGGGCATATACCTGGCCATGATCGGCGATCAGTTTGCTTAAATAATATTTAAGGTAGTTCATCAGGCTGTCCGCCGAAAGATTAAAGACAGGCTCGGTCTCAACCAGTTTTTCCTGGCCAAACAGCAGCTGCAGAAAGGGCACCAGCATAGCCAGCGATACCAGGGAGAACAGGATGGACAGCAGGTTAAACAGCACGTACAGGAAAATATTTCCTTTCTGGTCTTTCAGGTATTTAAGAACGATAGAGAAACGGTTCATGGAGCGCAAAGATAGTTAAAAGAATGCCTGTCCGCTTATTTCCAGATGGCTTCGGCTATGGCTACCGCTTCGGGCTTGCCCACATCTACAAACGCGACGCCGGTATGATCGAATCCTTTGATGATCTCCGTTTCGGCCAGGGAAAGGTATGCGTCTACTATAGAAAATTTCCCGGACAAACCCGTTTTTTCGCGGATCAGCGAAAAGATCTGCGGTTCGATGATATGGATGCCGCTAAATGCTTTGGGAACGGGAGCTGCCACCCGCCGCGCCATCCTGGTTTCGCCGGTTTTAGCGTTTTTCCAGCCGCAGAGGGTCTGCCGGTCATCAAATAAAAAATAGCGGGAGGTATTTCTTTCGCTTACGGCGATCGTCGCCAGCGGTAATTGCCGTTGATGTTCGGCGATCATGGCGGGAAGGTCAAGGCGGGTGAGCACGTCCACATTCATCAGTACAAAGCTCTCCCGGTCGAGATATGCCGAAGCTTTAAGCAGCCCGCCCCCGGTTTCCAGTACCGCCTCGCTTTCATCGCTGATGGTTATTATGCTTCCCCATCCCTGATGGCGGTCTATTGCTTCCACGATCTGGCCGGCAAAATGATGCGCGTTCACCACCACTTCGTATATGCCTGCCTGTTGTAAGTATTCGATATTGCGCTGAAGCAGGGTCTTGCCGTTGATCACGGCAAGCGCTTTGGGATGTTTATCCGTCCAGGGCTTAAACCGGGTTCCCAATCCTGCGGCAAGAATCATGGCTTTCATGCGTTTACTGGTTTTCATGGGCAACGCACGGATTATAAAATAATGTTCTCGGCCCTTTCTCTTTTGCCGGGATAATCGGTGTTAAAATGGAGCCCGCGGCTTTCCTTGCGTAGTTGCGCGCATTTTACGATCAGGTAACCTACGGTGATCATGTTTCGCAGCTCGCAGAGTTGGGGCGAGATCGTGGTGGTCTGGTAAAGGTTCTCTGTTTCTTCCCATAGCAGGTCTATTCGTTTCATCGCCCTGGCCAGGCGGGTGTTGGTCCGGACGATGCCTACATAGTCGCTCATCAGCAGCCGGAGTTCTTTTAAGCTTTGGGTGATCAGGATCATCTCTTTGGGTTCGGTAGTGCCGGAAGCATTCCATGCGGGTATATTTTCGCGCAAGGAAAGATTATTGATCTGCAATGCTGAATCCGCCGCTGCGCGGTGCGCATAGACCATGGCTTCCAGCAGCGAGTTGCTGGCCAGCCGGTTGGCGCCATGCAACCCCGTGCAGGCGCATTCGCCGCAGGCATAGAGATTGCGGATAGAAGTGCGCGCCCATTCGTCGGTTTTGATGCCTCCGCAGCTATAGTGCGCCGCAGGCGATACGGGGATCATCTGGGTAGCGATGTCGATGCCGATAGACCGGCATTTCTCGTAGATATTAGGAAAATGTTCCAGGAATTTCTCCAGCGGAATATGCCTCACGTCGAGGTACACATGTTCCGTGCCCGAGATCTTCATTTCATTGTCAATGGCGCGCGCCACGATATCGCGGGGCGCCAGGTCTTTCCGCGGGTCGTACCGTTCCATAAAGGCTTCGCCGTCTTTGTTTCGCAGGATGCCGCCGTCTCCGCGCACAGCTTCAGTGATGAGGAAGGACTGCCCGGTAACATTCGGTTCGTAGAGGGCGGTAGGATGGAATTGGATAAATTCCATATTTTCTATCCGGCCTTTTGCGCGGTATAGCATGGCTACGCCGTCGCCCGTAGCAATAAAGGGATTGGTGGTAGACCGGTACGCCTGTCCATTGCCGCCGGTAGCCAATACCGTTATTTTTGCAAGGAGGGTAATGATCTCATTGGTTTGGGTATTCAACGCGTAGACGCCAAAGCATTCAATATCCGGGGTAGCTTTTGTTACGAGATAGCCCAGGTGATGCTGCGTGATCAGGTCCACCACAAAAAAATGATTGATGATGGAGATGTTCGGGTATTTATTGATCTCGTCCAGCAACGCTCTTTCTGTTTCCTTTCCGGTAATGTCCTTATGGTGCAGTATCCTGAACTCGCTATGACCGCCTTCTTTGCCCAGCTTATAATCGCCGTCGCTTTCTTTATCAAACCGCGCTCCCCAGCCGATCAGTTCCGCGATGCGGTCCACGCCTTCCTTCACCACTATCTCTACGGCTTTGGGATCGCAGAGCCCGTCGCCGGCGATCAGCGTATCCTCAATATGTTTATCGAAACTGTCTTTTTCGAAATCCATCACTCCCGCGATACCGCCCTGCGCGTATTTGGTATTGGTTTCATCAGCCTGCGCTTTGGTAATGATCAGTATTTTTTTATCAGGAAACTGATGTGCGACTTTAAGCGCGTAAGTAATGCCGGCGATACCCGACCCAATAATAAGAAAATCAGTCTGCATAATGTCAAAGTATGGCGTACACAATGATCAATAAACGATCGAATAGGAAAAGCTTTCCGGCGCGTCAAAGATCGTTAAGAGATTATACCTAATGGTTGCTGTTTTTTTGTCGTCCGATAATTTGATCAGCGGATTATCAGATTTTTTAACGGGCCTCGGAAGTTTGATCGTCGAAACATACAATACTTCCATACCGGCGCCAGCCATATCCTTTATCTGGGCTATCTCCGGTTTGCTCATCAGCAAATCGTATTTTTCCTTGTTCAGCTTTTTGGTTATCTCGTTCTTGTTCACGGTAACGTCAAAAATTGTGTTCAACTCGTCCAGCCCCTGATCGGAGGGCGACGAAGCGGCGTTATCGCCTTTCCCATAGATCTTTTTAAACATCTCCGACATTCCGCCCGATCCGGATCCGCTCATCAGCTTCTGGAGCTGTTCAAAGCTATTAAAGGGTACCTGCATATCGGTTTTAAAAATATTCTCCCTGATATCCATCTTCAGGGACATCGTTCCGGCAGCGTATAATGCCTTGTCTTCCGCAGATATATCCTTTGCCTCATCCATAACCTTCTTCATGGGAATAATCGTATCAATGACCCTGTCCAGCCCTCCTTGCGCAAGTTCTTCTTCTCCCGCCATGGTCTTCATCATCTCCATCAGCGCGCTCATATCCATTTTAGTCGTATAGACGCCGCTTCCGTTTGCGCTGACGCTGATCTCTTCGGTTATCTCGTAACAACCGGCAATAAAAACAACCAGTAGCGCGAATAACCCATACCGAAAATACTTCATGTATCAAATTTTGCGAAAGTTAATCGATAACCTCTAAATAATTTAATTTTTATAAGTTTGCCCGGCATGATCAAAAAAATCAGGGAACAGTTTCGCGATCGATTCGGAAAAGAGCCGCTGATCATTGCGGCGCCGGGAAGGGTAAACCTTCTTGGAGAACATACGGATTACAACCAGGGCTTTGTTTTGCCCGGCGCTATTGATAAAAGAATATACCTGGCCATCGCCAGAAATGATAGCCGGTCTGTCAATGCCTGGTCTAATGATTTCAATGAGTCTTTTAGTTTTCCTATTGATATGGCGCAGCCCGATAAGGGATGGAAAAACTATCTTATCGGCGTTACCCATTATCTCCAACAGCAGGCTGGTCCGTTTGTTTCGGGGGTTGACCTGCTCATCGACGGCGATATCCCTGTGGGCGGCGGCATGAGCTCTTCGGCGGCGCTCTGCTCGGGCTATGGATTTGCGCTGAATGAACTGTTTTCCTTAGGGCGCTCGCGCCTGGAGCTGGCGCGAATAGGACAGTTGACAGAACATCATTTTGTGGGCGCCATGGTGGGCATCATGGATCAGTTTGCCAGCCTGTACGGTAAGGCAGGCAACCTGATCAGGCTCGATTGCCGCAGCATGGATTATGAATACATTCCCTTTGATTTTCCTGATCATCGCATCATACTGGTCAATACGATGGTAAAACACGAACTGGCGGGATCGGAGTATAATGTGCGCAGGCAACAATGCGAGGCGGGCGTTCTCAAATTGAAGGAATATTATCCCAACGCCGTTTCGTTGCGCGATATAAGTATCGGTCAGCTGGAAAGGCACATAATGGATATTCCCGACGCCATTTACCAGCGATGCAAGTATGTAATAGAAGAGAACGCTCGTGTGCTGCAAGGTTGCGTATTACTGGAAAGGGGCGACCTGCCGGGTTTTGGGGCGCTGATGTATCGTACGCATGAGGGTTTACGTCATGAATATGAGGTAAGCTGTGCAGCGCTGGACTTTTTGGTAGAGCAGGCGCGGAATATGGCGGGGGTAAAGGGCGCGAGGATGATGGGCGGCGGATTTGGCGGCTGCACGATCAACCTGGTCAGCCAGGAAGCGGCAGAACAGTTTAAGCGGGATATCTGCAGCAGCTATGAAGAAGCTTTTCAGGTAACGCCGGAGATATACCAGATGCAGATAGAAGACGGGGTGAAAGCAATTAACTAAATTTTGGTTTAATAAGGGGCCGGGCGCCGGCGGGTCCCTTAGCATTGGTATAGCGAATTGAATTTGATGGGTTGCAGCGTTCTATCCTTTTGATTGTTGGATTATTAGCTCCTTAATTCAGTAGCGTGCAGAGTCTATTGATTTGTGCGCATTCGATTGCAAATGCTGCTAGCTCTTCAATTCAATTGGTTGTAGGGCCGCTTTACGCGCAGGAAACCAGGAAGCCAGGAAGGAGATGACCATCACCGTTATGATGACCATAACAAAATCGTTGGCGGATAGTTTCACCGGGTAATAGTCGATGAGGAAGGTTCCCCCGGGGATGGCGATCAGTTTAAAAGCCGTCTGCGCCCAGCAGATCAGCATTCCCAGCGCAATGCCTGCGATGGCGCCGAGACCTGCCAACAGCAGGCCTTCCGATAGGAATATTCTTTGGACGCGTCCATTGTCTGCGCCCAGCGATTTGAGTACCTGGATATCTTTTTGTTTTTCCAGCACAAGCATGGTCAGCGAGCCGATCATGGTGAAGGCGGCTACTGCCAGCATCAGGGTGAGGATGCCATAGATAGCCCATTTTTCAAGCGCCATTACATTATACAGGCTGCTATTCTGTTCGTATTTTGTCTGTACGATAAAGCCGTCGGCAAAGATCTGTTGTATTTCTTTTTTTGTCGCCGCAGTTTTGCGCGGATCCTTTAACGATAGTTCAATACCGCTGTATTGGTCGGGGGCCATGCCCAGCATTTTTTTTACAAATCCGATATTGGTGATAGCGTATTTATTATCGATGTCCTGCTGGATAAGAAAGGTTCCGGAAGGGGCGATATGCTCAGCGGAGAAAGCCTGGTAGGGGTCTACCACGTTGATGTTGACGCCAGGCTTAAAAAGATAGGCCATGATCGGGAATATTTCCCTGTCCGCGATGATTGCCAGGGCGTTCTCAATGCCCGCTCCCAGCACGATCCGGGGCTCGTCGGCGTTGCCCAGGTCAAAATGGCCGCGGAGCATTTTTTCGGGGACGCCGCTAACTTTTGGATAATGTTCGTCAACGCCTTTGAGGTATACGATCGACTGTATCTCGCCGTTTTGCAGGAGGGCTTTTTCTTCTACTACCAGCGAGTAAGCGGATATGTTTTGCAATTGGCGCAGTCGCTGCAACTGGTCGGCCGATACGGTTATTGTCTTACCCTGGTCGGCGGAAATTTTGATATCCGTATAAAAAGAGGAGTACAATGATTTTACCAATCCTTCGAACCCGTTGAAGACGCTCAGCAGTACGATGAAAGCCGCCGTGATCAGCGTTATGGCTGTCAGGCTCACCCAGGCAATGATGTTAATGGCATTGGTGGATTTTTTTGCTTTAAAATATCTCCAGGCAAAAAGAAGGTTCAAGATAGATTCAGTTAAATCGCTTAATAGATAACGTTAATCTGTTTTCTGCTGATCCGTATTGATCTTCTTAAACAGCTCTTCCATTTTAAAGACATGGTCGAGCGTATCATCCACATAATATCGTAGTTCAGGCATACGGCGAAGCAGTTTGCCTACCCTGGCCGTCAGTTCTTTTTTTATTTCCCAGCTCCTGTCTTCCACTTTTTTGAGTATGGCTTCCTGGTCTTTCACCTGGAAAAAGCTCAGGTAGATACGCGCTTCCAGCAGGTCGGGCGTAATTTTCACGGAGCTGATAGAGATCATGCCGCCGCCGACCATGCTTAAGCCTAGCCTTTGAAAGATATCGCTTAGTTCCTGGTAGATCAGTCCGCCTACTTGTTTTTGTCTTTTTCCTTCTTCCATAGCTCAAATTTACTCATTTTGGCTCAAACGGTTCCCTGTCCCCGGCAGGGCTTCTTTACAAGATTCAGGCGACAACCTTGTTGATCGAAGTTCAGCCGGGAGGACTTATTGCGAGTTCTTATCCGCGGCCCCATAAGCGTTAAAATTAAAACTGAGTTATTACCTCATGTTCTGAGGTTAGGATCAAAACAATCTTCCCTGTTCGCCGGGTCTGCGAAACTGCGTGGTATCAAGTTCCAGCCTTTCGTGGTTCAGGCCGTATTTATGGGTGTATTTCCGGTATTGCTGGGCAATGATCTCCGCTACATTCCCTTCGCCTCTCATCCGTACGCCCCAGCGGCTATCATTCACTTTCCCGTCATGGCTGCCCTCGATCAGATGCCATACTTTATCGGCCCTGTCGGGAAAGTTTTTATATAGCCAGTCATGGAACAGCAACTTGATAGAGCCATTCAGCCGGATAAAGGTGTAGGCAGAGAAGGATGCGCCTGCTTCCGAAGCGGCTTTGATGATGTTGTGCATTTCGTGGTCGTTCAGTCCGGGTATCATCGGCCCCAGCATTACGCCCATCCGGATCCCTTTGTCGCTCAGTTCTCTTATCAGTTTCAGCCGTTGTTTTGCCGTGGTCGTTCTGGGTTCCATCACTCTTCTCAATTCTTCTGTCAGGGAGGTGATAGAAACGAGTATGGAGACCAGTTTCTTCTCGGCCATTTTTGTGAGGATGTCCATATCGCGGAGCATGCCGGCGTTTTTGGTGATCATGCCTACGGGCTGGTTAAATTCGAGACATATTTCCAGCAGTTGACGGGTGATGCGAAAATGTTTTTCCGCGGGCTGGTAACAATCGGTATTGCCGCTCAGCCCTATCGGCGTACATTCCCATTTGGGGTTCATCAGGAACTTCCGTAATAACTGCGGCGCATTTTTTTTGACAATGATCTTTCTTTCGAAGTCCAGCCCTGCGCTATACCCGAAATATTCGAAGGAGTTGCGCGCATAGCAGTAGATACAGCCATGCTCGCATCCCTGGTAAGGGTTCATGCTATAGTACATGCTTACATCGGGGCTCTCCACTTTATTCACTATGCCCTTGGCGGTCTCCACCAGGTATTGGGTAGCGGAATTAGGGTCGGTCCAGTCATCGATCGATTCAATATGTTCCCTGACCATGGCAGTCTTAAGGAATTTGTTGGGCGTATTAAACTGGGCTCCTCTTCCTTTCAGGTAGGCGGCGGGCGGCGGATCATCAGGCGTTTTTTCTTCATCGGTCGACCTGCCTGATAGCTGGCGCCGGGGCGCGCCCTGCGCGCCCTCTTTTATTTCATCTCCCTCAATGGGGCCATCTTCATACATGGTCTGTGGTTTGGATATGATTAAAATAAGATTATATCATGTCAGCGCAGTCTTAGTCAATGCGGCGAGCGCTGGTTAGATTCTGCCGTACCTATAAGCGCTTTTTGGTTGGCTTACGCGAATAGTTCTCCCTGACGGGTCGCCACGGGCATATTCTTAAACTCGAGCCGACTCAATATTTGATAGGGGTTGGCGCCAAGCGGGCGTTTCAGGAACAGCATACCGTCTGCTATAAACCTGCCGGTAAACTGAAGCCCCTCGTATTCTATCCAGGCTTTTTCAAACTGCCAGGGCAGCAGTTTACGGGCAATGGTCAGGTGTGGTTCCTGGATAAAATGAGGTTCAAAGTCCTTATGGGCTTTCATCAGCTTTTGGACTGTTTTCAGTTCTTTAACCAATTGCTGAACAGGTTGTTTGGTAGTAACATTAATATATATGGTATGCGAAGGGAAGCTTCCGAAATCCCGCAATTCCACTTTAAAAGGGGGCAAGCCCATCGCGATATGCTGCAGGCGGCGCAGGAGGTTTTCTTCCCCCATATTCCAGGTCACGAAACGGGCGAGCGTAATATGGGGGCGGCCGGATAAGGTAAAAGAAGCCTGGAATTTTTCCTGGAAATCCTTTTTGATGCGGGCGATCCGGTTGCGCAGGTCCTCATGCGGACTCAGTACCAGCAGGTATTCATTCAAGCGGTATCCCGGCATATAGGGCGACAAAGAATAGGGAACATTTTTCATAACTGAAATTTTTATTGGCTAAAATAATTAGTATAAATATACTAATATATTTAGTATTTCAGTTGTAAGGAAAGAATTTTTTTATGAGAATATTTTGAAGAAATGATATTGACCAATTCTATGAACCTATAACTGATCAAACAAATAAAACAGGGGAGATTCTTCCAGTACTACCCTGGTTCCGGCTTTTCCATTAACCTTCCATTTCACCAATCGTATAAATCCGTTTTCAATTTCAATACCTGTCATGTCGCCATCGCTGAAACAACAGCAGCCTGTATTAAAATAGCTGGGTTTGGCCATGGTTTTCACAATCTTTTTACCCTGGTACTCCAACCTTCGCCTTTCGATCTCTTCCTCCAAAGCCTGGATCAGCGCTGCATCATTAACAGCTTTTGCTTTTTCCAGTTGTTTGGCCAGCCGGTCGATATGATCCAGCGAAGCAAAAACCGGTTTATGCGTATGCCCGGATACAAACAGCAGGTCTTGCTGCCGGGCGCTCCATTCGTACATCAGGATATTGTGTTTGTCCACCAGCTCAAAAGAATCAGAGATCGTATCCAGGGATATTTCAAGGAAGCGTTGGATAGGGGTCCATATCGCCGCGACGAACCAGTTGCTGAAAGCGTTGCCATCGCTTCTTTTATCGCCCTGGTGGCCATGGCTCAGGAATATCGAATAATGTTTGCCGTTATAGACGGTCGTCAATAGCAGTCCTTCATAGATCGCCAGCTTATCGCCAAATATCGGTTTCAGGTAGAGGTTCTGCTGGATCGCATACTTCCATTCCAGGTCATGGTTGCCGAAGATCCGGTAATAGCGGTCGGATTGCAGGTATTTAGCTTCTTCCAGGAGGGGAAGACGGTTTTTTTCAATAACGGCGGCGGGAGTATTTTCCCAGAGTTCTTCGCAGTCGCCCAGGTTAATCAGGGTAAACTCCCGGGCATAATAATATTCCAGGGCCGCCATATAGTTATCGGCGGTAAGGCGAAAATCGTCGGCCATGTCCCTGCCGCCCTTGTGCTGATCCGACAAAACGATAAATCGGCCATCGGCCATATCAAAGGGGATTGGCGCAGGATAGCCGTTTTTCTCCTGTCGGATATTCTCCAGGAGCTGCGACAGGGAAGCGTTTATATTTTCCGGATCTGGCGAAGAAGAGAATTTTTGCGCCAGCCAGGTAACCGGGCGTTTCAACAACCGTTGCAGTAATTTCCTCATGCGTATTCGATAGCTTGTTATTCTGTCCGGGCGGCGGCGGTTCATTTTTCACTTGAGCATGCCGTTTGCCTGGGATAAAAAACTAAAACAGGTCGCCGCCTCTTGAATTGTTGTTTGACGTTCTGCCAGGCGAATCGTAACTTTTACACGGAAAAGATAACCATTCCTATATATAAATATAAATTCATTAGTAATATTAGATGGCTTTGTTCAAGAATTTACCTATTTCTGCGCGTCGCTTGTTTTTGATCTCTGGAGCGGCAATGCTGGGCTTTATGTTCCTGATGCGGCTGCTTATAGCGCCCCTGAGCCCGGGAGAGATCATTAATTTCGAGATGGCCAAGGAAACGGGCATTGCCAGCCATCTGATGGCCGAATGGAGTAGCGATCCCGGAATAAAGATGGACAAGGCGTTTTTATCTATTGAGCTGGATTTTGTTTTTATTATCCTGTATGCGCTATTTTTTTATCTGGGCGCCCGGTTCATGGGCGGTCTTTCCGGTAACCCCGTAATGGAGAAGGCCGGCAGGTTCTTTTCCTGGATGGCGTTGTTTGCCGGTCTCTGTGATATGATCGAAAACATCTGTATGTTGGCGACCCTGTCCGGCGAGCCGATCAGTTGGGTGGTCCACCTGACTTATGATATGGCGATCATAAAGTTTTCCCTGCTGATGGTAGCCGCTTTTTTTATGGTCATAGGGTTCCTGGTTTGGCTGATGAAAAGTCCTGGTAGTGAATGATCTAGCTCCGAAAACCCCCGTCGGTAGCTGAGGTTTAAAGCGTTAAAATCCCCTATATTTGCTTTAGCGCCCTGGATGTTGAAGTTGGAGCCCCTGCGGCGTCAGGGCGGCGGCGCTATAAAATCTTATAATAGCTTGTGAAAACACGTCCTGTTGCGATATATTATTCAAAAGGCATAAAAAGTATGTAATTAAGTACTTCTTATGTCTTTTTTTGTGGGAAAGAAGCAAAGAGGACAAGATTATTTATTGATTGAGCGTTAATCAGTTACAAAAAAGCATGTGACTGAGGAGGCGAAGCTATGTTTGGAAAAATCGCCGGCGATCGGAGGTTTGATAATCCTTGTTTATTCATCTGTCAACAATATCTTATGCCAGTATCTGCGGTAAGAATGCCGTTATACCTTATTGCCCTGGTTATTTTTTTGGGATCCTGCGTATCCTCAAAGGAACTAACGGATAAGGCCATCTATTTTAAAAATATCTCAGACAGCGCGTTGCGACATGCTTCTGTACAATATGAGCCGTTGATCCAAAAGGGGGATATTTTATACATCGGGGTGATCACGCCCAATGAAAAAAGCGCGCAACTGTTTAACCAGCCAAATTTTTATGCGGGGTCGGACAGGATACAGGGCGTTGCCTCAGGTTCTTCCGGCGGCCCTACGCAGGGCTACCTGGTCAATGAAAAAGGGGCGATCGTGTTTCCCTATCTGGGCAGGCTCAATGTTGCAGGAATGACGAAGGAAGTCTTATCCGATACCATCAGCGCCAGGCTTCGGCAATATATTGATTCGGCTATTGTTTCCGTTAGGCTGCTAAACTATCGCGTTACGGTTTTGGGCGAGGTAGCGCGCCCGGGGACCTATTCCATTCCCAGCGAAAGGGTCTCCGTCCTTGACGCTTTAGGACTGGCCGGTGATCTAACGGTATACGGCAAACGCGACAATATCCGGATCATCAGGAATAGCGGCGATAACATGCAAACCATAACGCTGGACATTAATAAGGGAAACATCTTTGCTTCTCCCTATTTTTACCTGCAGCCGAATGACGTGTTGTATGTAGAAATGAACAATCGGAAAATACCCAATACAGATATGGCCGATCTGCGCAGGGTGAGTATGGCGTTGAGCATACTTTCTGCCGCTGGCGTTATTGTAGGTATTATCAATGTTTTCAAATAACAACAGGCCCAATATTATTTTATGGAAGTAGACCAGTTGTATCATTCGAATAACTCCCAGCAGGATAACCATGCTGTTTTTAATGCAAAAGATATTCTATATAAATATCTCAACTACGCCTGGTTATTCCTGTTGTTTATTGGACTGTCATTAACGGCCGCTTGGATCTATCTCCGGTATACTAAACCTTTGTACAGCGTATCTTCCACCCTATTGATCCGGAACGACAACCCGAAAGGGGGCGGAAGCATGGCTTCGCAGGATATGTTTTCAGACTTGGCGCTCTTTCAGTCAAATACCAATAAGCAAAACGAGATTCTGATATTAAGTTCCCGCACCATGATGGAGCGGGTGGTAAAATCGCTGGGATTGCAAAAAAAATATGCGGTAGCGGGCAATGTTAAGACCACCGACGTATATCCCGAGCAACCTTTTGAATTGGAGATCATTAGCTTAAAGGATAGCGCGCGTTCCTTTTCATTGAATATTCATTTTAATGCCGACTGGAAGACCTTCAGGATCGGAGAGAATAAAAAAGAATGGCATACGGAGCAGGTATTGGATATCCCGGAAGGGCAGTTTAAGGTCGTTTTACAGGAATCGGATTACTCTCCGCTTTCATTTAGAGATTTTATTGTTCAATGGCTGCCATTGGAGGCCGCTGCCACCTCTTATTCGTCAAAATTAGAAGTAAAGCCGGCAAACGACCTTTCTAATGTGTTGTCTCTCTCCTATATCCATGAGAATCCAAAAATATCTGCGGATATCTTGAACGAGCTTGTGCGACAGTATAATGACGCCGCTATCGAGGATAAGAATGAAATCAATCGAAAGATTCTTGCATTTATAAATGACAGGGTGGGGTTGGTCGAAAGTCAATTAGACAGCGTAGAAGGAAATCTTGAGCGGTTCAGGACCCAACGACAAGTGATAGACCTGCCCGCTCAGTCTCAAATGTATTTTGGAAGCATGACGGAATTGTCCGAGAATTTGAGGCAACAGGAGGTTCTTTTAAAAGTGGCGGAGATCCTGGAAGAATATATTACGCAACCTGCTAACAGGCTCTCTCTTGTGCCCTCTACGCTTGGATTAACGGATCCTACTTTGCTTGAACTTACAACCTCCTATAATCGTTTAGTAAGCGAAAGGCTGTCTGAACTACAAACCGGCGCAACGGTTAATAATCCAATCGTAAAAAACCTGGAAAAGGGGATAGAAGAAGCGAGGTTAAAAATGATCCGGAATCTTCATAATATTAAACAGGTTTATAAAAATACCATTAATGCGCTGAAAAGCCAGAGCGGCTCAATTCAAAAGAATATCAGCTCCATACCCGAAAGAGAACGAAAAAGCCGCGAAAAAGCGAGGCAGCAGGAAATAAAGCAAAACCTTTATTTATACCTGATGCAGAAAAAAGAGGAATCGGAAATTGCCCAGGCCTCCACTATCGCCAGTTCGAGAATTATTGACAAAGCGATTCCCGTCTTTAAAAAAATAAGTCCGATGCCAGTTCGCATATACGGAATTGCATTGCTTGCCGGCTTGCTCATACCTATTGTAGTTGTTTACATTCTTGATCTGTTGAATGATAAGGTAACCACTAAAGCAGATATTACCCGGATTACGGCGGCGCCTGTATTGGGCGAGATTGGACACAGCAAAGAAGAAAGCGTCCTGTTATTCGCTGAACATTCCCGGTCTACCGTTGCGGAACAGTTTAGGATATTGCGCAGTAATCTCCGGTTTGTGTTATCGGGGAAAGCGACTACGCCGGTTATCCTGGTTACTTCTTCCTTTAGCGGCGAGGGAAAATCTTTTATATCCACCAACCTTGGCGCAACATTGGCCATTTCCGGTAAACGCACGGTTATTCTGGAATTTGATTTACGAAAGCCAAAGATATTGGTGGGACTTGGACTTCCGCAGGGCAAGGGGTTAACCAACTATCTTGTAGGCGATGCGCAGATGGAAGAGCTGATACACCAGGTCCGGCAGGTGGATGGCTTGTTTGTCATTCCATGCGGTCCTGTGCCGCCCAATCCTTCTGAGATATTGCTTAGCGCTAAAATTGCCGAATTGTTCGACTGGTTGAAACAAAAATTTGATACCATAGTGATTGATACGGCGCCCATAGGCCTGGTTAGCGATGCGTTTACGCTGAGCCAATATGCAGATGCGTCAATTTATGTTGTAAGGCAACGCTACACATTTAAACGGCAAATCAGTTTTATAGACGAGCTATATAAACAAAAAAAGATACCTCAACTTGGAATATTGGTAAATGACGTCATCTCAGAAGGAGCTAAGGGATATTATGGATATGGAGCAGGCAGGTATGGATATGGTTATGCCATGAGCAGAGGATATTATGATGTTCCCCCTAAAAACTTTTTTTATAAGTTGAAGTCGAGATTAACCAGGAAGGGATAGGGATACAGATCTTTTTTACTTTAGGGTCCTACTACTGAGTTTATACGAAAACTATATATGTTAAATTATTATGCCCATCCTACGGCAGTAATTGACCAGGGATGCACTATCGGAAACAATGTAAGAATATGGCATTTTTCTCATATCATGAAGGACTGCGAAATAGGCGAAGACTGCAATCTTGGTCAAAATGTAGTCGTCTCGCCGGGCGTCAGGTTAGGGAGAAATGTAAAAGTGCAAAATAATGTCTCAATTTATACCGGGGTTATATGCGAGGATGATGTTTTTCTTGGCCCGTCAATGGTGTTTACCAATGTCATTAATCCCAGAAGCGCAATAGTAAGAAGAGATGAATATAAGCAGACGCTGATTAAAAAAGGCGCGTCAATAGGAGCAAATGCAACTATTATATGTGGAAATACAGTGGGAGAATACGCGTTGATTGGCGCAGGGTCGGTTATCACAAAGGATGTTTTGCCTTATGCGCTTGTTGTAGGCAATCCTGCCCGACAGGTTGGCTGGGTAAGCGAATTCGGCCATAAACTCGCTTTTAACAATGAGGGCATAGCGAAATGCCCGGAGTCGGGAGACCTATACCGGTTGTCCGGCGCCGAGATAGTTAAAAAGGATAAGGCGGCGCTATAGAAGAATAGCAGTATGAATTATTTATATCTAATCCGGTTAGCATTTCAAGAGATAGAATGAGAATTTTTTTGGGTACCGCCGAAATAGCGGGGATGATGATGTTCTTTGCGAATGCATTAAGAGAAATGGAGCATGAAGTAACAACCTGCGCTGTTAATAGCGGAGACAATTTCTATAATTATAACTATGATATTGTTCTCAATAAAAAAATTTTCCCAAAATTATCGTCAAACAGGCTGGTTAGAAAAGCGCAGAATTTTGTCAATGTATCGGGCCAAAAATGGTTAAGGCGGAAAACTTACCTACAGCATAGAGATCTTCATGATGTTTATATTTTCATATGGGACGGATTCCTGCCGAAGCAAACAGAAGACTATGAATATTTAAAGAGCAAGGGAAAGAAAATCATTTCCTTATTTCTTGGCTCGGATATCAGGCATATCAGCGCGTTTACACAAGAGTATAATTTAGATGTTTCCACCTGGGAGAAATGGTTTCATACAACAGATATAAACCATCAGCTTTTCCGGCTGCGAAAAGCTGAATTGTTCAGCGACGCAATATTCTCGGTGCCTGATCAATCGGGTCTGTCATTAAGGTCATATTATAAAATATATATACCATTTGATGTCAGGTCTATTTTGTTTAATGTTCCCCGAAGGAAGGTTCCGAAAATTGTGCATATTCCTTCAAGAACAGGAATTAAAGGAACTTCTTTTATCCTGGAAGCCCTCGAAGCGTTAAAGAAAGAAAATATTCAATTTGAGTTTGAATTTATTTCAGGAGTGCCCAATGAAATCGTGCTTGAAAAACTTCAGGACGCGGATATTTTAGTTGATGAGATATATCTTCATGGCCCCGGAACCCTGAGTTTAGAAGGCATTGCTTCCGGTTGCGCCGTGGCTACCAAAACAATTAAAGGAGAGGCGTACGAAGATGTTATTTGTAATATAGACCTGGATAATCTTAAAGAAAAAATAAAAAGGCTGATACAAGATATGGACTATCGGGTGCGGCTAGCCACTGAAGGAAGAAAGCTGATTGAAAGTATAAACGATCCTATACGGATTGTTGGAAATATACTGGAGAAGATTGTCGACCCATCAACTGTTAGTAACGACTATGATTATTGCCCAACCTTTTTTTCTGAAAAATACCAATTAAATGAGGGCGTTGATATAAGCTTTAAAAATAAGCAATTGACCAAAAAGATTGTTGAGGAATTTAAATTGGCTGGCGGTTTGAATATTAAAAGAATGCAAAAGGAAGGACTGATTTGATGTTTAAAAAAATTAAAGGGCTTGCGGGCGACAGCATTATTTACGGGTTGTCTGGCGTTCTTACCAGGTTCATCTCGGTTTTTTTAATTCCGATTTACACCAGGATTTTTGCGCCCTCAGACTATGGAGTTATAAACCTGGTTAACTCCACATTTTTATTGATTGGCATTTTGGTTGTAGTAGGACTTGATAATGCGGCGACTACCTGGTATTGGCAAAAGGAAGATGACGCTGAGAGAGCTTCAACATTTAGTAGCTGGTTCTGGATGCAGTTTTCATTAAGCGTTTTGGTTCTGCTGGCTGTCCTTGCAGTCTCATCTTTCTTAAGTAAGGCCATATTAGACGACGCCAGGTTTTACGATTTATTCATTCTTTCGGCGCTTAGCCTGCCATTTACCGCTTTTACCTTAGCATACACGACATGGCTACGGGTAAAAAGAAAACCCTTGGCTACCGTTGCTTTCTCGTTGACTAAGAGCCTTCTATCCATTGGCTTTAGCATTTATTTTGTGGTTTATCTCGGGATCGGATTGGTGGGTGTGTTTCTTGCGCTTTTAATCGCTAATGTGCTGAGCGCGATGGTCGCCTTATATGTGATGCGGAAGGTTTTAGACTTTAGGAACTTTGCCCTGGACAGGGCTAAGGAAATGCTCAGGTTTTCGATCCCCCTTATTCCGGCGACAATATGTTTCTGGTTGCTTAATTCCGCAGGAGGATATTTCATTTCTCAATACGCGTCTAAAGCGGATGTGGGGCTATATCAAATAGGAAGCAGCATTGCGGCGGTTTGTAATATTGTATTTTGGGCCTTTCTCCAGGCATGGTCTCCATTTGCCATGTCCATTCATAAACAACAAGACGCCCCGAATATTTATGCAATGGTTTTTGATCTTTACTGCGCATTGGGCGGCGCCATTGTATTGTTTATCTTTTTATTTTCCCCTGAGATTCTAATGCTGTTGACCACGGAAGCGTATTATAACGCCGCATTAGTAGCGGGCATTTTAAGCGTTAATATTTTCATTTTTAATATATCGCAGGTTACGTCCATTGGTTGCGCCATTGTGCGAACCAATATGCCTTATGCAGTAGGAGTTGCGATAGCGGCAATATTTACAGTCGGGCTATATTTTGCCCTTATACCAGTTTTAGGCAAAGAGGGCGCGGCGATCAGTACGCTAATAGGCAGCTTGATCTTATCAGGTTATGTTACCTATAAAGCCCAATTGTTGTATTTTATACCTTATAGATTAAAGAAAAATGTTTTTTTAATATTGTTTATGATACTGCTTGCCTTAACTTCTATAGTCTGGCCAGGGTCTGGAGTTCTATCGAATATCATGTATAAGGCAATATTGCTCTCTTTATTTTTAGTTTTTGTTTTTTATGTAAATAGGGAGACGGTTCTTAAGCTGGTTGAGAAGTTAAAAAAATCCAATGCTTTATCATGAAGAGAATTCTTTCCGTTATCGGCGCCAGGCCGCAGTTTATTAAGGCGTCGGTTGTTTCGAAGGCATTGATGAAGGCTGGATTGGACGAAGTTATAGCGCATACTGGTCAACACTATGATTTTTTGATGAGCAGCGTTTTCTGGGAAGAATTACAGCTTCCTGATCTATACGCTAATCTCGAAATCGGCTCTGATTTGCACGGGAGACAAACAGCTTTGATAATTGAAAAGGTCGAAGCGCTTATCCTGAAGTTGAAACCTGACGCGGTAATGGTTTATGGCGACACAAATTCTACGCTTGGAGCGGCGGTAGCCACATCGAAAATTACGGGTATTAAAATTGTCCATATAGAGTCAGGTTTAAGAAGCTTTAACAGGAACATGCCGGAGGAAGTAAATAGAGTATTAACAGATCATGTTTCTGACTATTTGTTCTGTTCGTCTGACGAGGGGGTTCGTAACCTGGCTAAAGAAGGGATTTCCAAAAACGTATATAATGTGGGCGATGTTATGCATGATTGCATCAGAACATTTATGCCGATACGAAAAAAAATAGCGGATCTGGAAGATGTGCTAAATAAAGCATTTGGCCTTATGACCATTCATCGCCCTTCAAATACTGATAATCCTGCAAATATGCTGGAAATCTTCAAGGGGGTGGAAAGGATTGGCGTTCCGGTAATTTGGCCCTTGCACCCTCGTAACAGGAGCTTGCTAAGCAATTGGAAAATACCGTCAAACGTAAAAATTATAAACCCCGCTTCATACCTGGAGATGCTTTTTTTACTTGATAGCTGCGAGTTTGTTATAACGGATTCCGGGGGCGTACAAAAAGAGGCATATTGGATGCATAAGGCTTGCATAACCGTTAGAGATGAAACAGAATGGGTAGAAACATTGTCTAAAGGAGCTAATACCTTAACCGGACCCAATAGTGAAAAGATATATCAGGCTTTCAATTCAAGAGAAGACGCGTATTGGGAAAGCGCCCTTTATGGAGACGGGCATGCGTCGGAGGCTATTGCCAATATCTTATTAAAGGAGTTATGAAAATCGTATTTTTTGCGTCTGAATATTCTCCTTATAATATGACTGGGTCGTTCAGGTCTATGAAATTTGCAAAGCATTTGAGGCAATTGGGGATAGAGGTCTATATAATAACGTTAACAAAAGATGCGGCGGATATTTACCTGGGAGAAAAAAGAATTGACGCCTCATTGGCGGATAAAGAAGAAGATCCGTTTATATTTAGAATACTAACGAAAAAGGCCTTTTCAGATTATTTTGGATTGTTTCCTTCATTAAAGAACAATAAGCTTTTTTTTGAAGATCTAAAGCAAACAATCAGTAAGATCTCACCCCAGGCTATTTTGGCTACCTATCCTCATTCAAGCGCCATAAAAATTGCTTCGAGAATTGGCAAAGAGCTGAACCTGCCTATTGTTATTGATATGAGAGACCCCTGGTCGCATTGGCCGGTAAGGCCGTATAAGAATTTTTTATATTATTACTTCACCAAACGCGCTGAACGAAAAATATTTCAGCAAGCGGCTAAAGTATTGGTAGTAACGCCTCAAATGGTGGATATTTTTAGAAATACGCATGGAGAATGGATAAAGAATAAAACTAAAGTCATATTTAATACTTTCGATATGGATAAGCCAATAGCGAATGTTATACGCTCTTTGTCGTTTAGAGAAAAGAGTACGATAAAGATCGGCTATGTAGGCTCTTTCTATTTTGATCCTGAGGTGCGTAACGACATGTTCTCAAAATGGTATAAAAGGCGCGGAGCAAAAAAGCTTTCCTATTATTCGGCTAAGGAGGATTGGAAATACAGGAGCCCTTACTATTTTTTAAAGACGATCAAATCGATAATTGACGCTAATCCCGAATTCAGAGATAAACTTATTATTGAATTTGTCGGGGAGCCCCAATATTGGTTGAAACCAATGATTGAAGGTTTTGGACTTGGTCATAATTGTTTGCTGACGGGGTTTTTACGGAAAGATGAATTGTGCAAAAAATACGCGGAATTTGACTTTGTGTTATCGACCTCGGAGAAAGTGTTTAACGGAGAGCATTATTGCCTGCCTTCAAAGCTGTTCGATTATGTTAGAATCGGCAAACCTGTGCTCGCTTTTCTAACTAATGGTATTCAGAAAACGTTTATTGAGCAATCAAATATTGGATTTGTCTTTGACCCCGATGATATGGAAGGCGCCGCTAAGAAACTTGCGGATCTGCTTTCGGGGTCAAGAGAGCTTTTGGTGAATCATGGTTATCTCGATGGATTTACGTCTAAAGCCTCTGCCTTGAAGCTTAAGGACGTTTTGATTGACGCGCAATAGGCTCGTGGCTTTAATAATACAACATCATGGGTTATTTAATTCCAAGATTGAATGTGCTGGATAAGTATTGTAATTCCTACTCTGAATCGATACGATTTATTGGAAAATACGCTTAGCGATCTGAGCAAGCAATCTGTCGGGGATTTTGAAATAATTATCGTCGATCAAACAGATCTGTCTATAGCAAAGCCGATTGTTTTCGAGGGTTTAAATATTGTTTATCATTGGCAAGAGGATAAGTCCGCCTCTTTAGCCCGTAATACCGGGTTAACGCTATCCAGATCTGAGGTTGTTTTATTTCTCGATGATGATATAATTATTGAAAGCGCTGATTTTTTAAAGGATCATCTAAAGCATTATGCAGATACAGGCTGCGTTGGCGTTTCGGGAGCTATTTTAAATCCCGGGCAAAAGTTCAGGTCGAATAGAAATGCTTTGTCCAAAAATCTAAAATACGGGTGGCTTTTTTTTCCTATTAATTATGACAGATCAGTTAAAGTGTTTAATGGCTGGGCGGGAAACCTATCGGTGCGTAAAAGTTTTGCTTTAGACGTAGGCGGTATGGACGGCAGGTTTGAAAAGGGCGCATTTAGAGAAGAGTCTGATTTTTGTTTTCGCCTTTGTTCCAAACACGGGCCATTAATTTATGACCCGGCCGCCTATATCATCCATCTGGGCGCTAAAACCGGCGGTTTGAGAAGCTTTGCATCAAATGATTTGATTAAGGCGCAGCATCATTTTGACGGCATGTTTTATTTTACGTTTAAGAATATCCCATTTTATCATTACCCTTTTCATTTTCTTTCATTTGTAATGATATTTTTTAATCGTAAAAATATTGCAAAGCGGCCTTTGCTGATTTTTACATTGGGTTATAGAACTTTTAAAGGAGCGTTAAACGGGATCTTAATGCTTATAAAAGGTCCTTTATATATTAAGCGCTAACATGAGAATTGCCGTTTATTGCGAACCTCTTTGCGTAGCCACCAGCGCTAATCCCGGAAGGGGCATGTTAAGGGAACTGATTAGAATGAGGGACCAGGACTTTTTTTTGCTCATAACGAGGAGCGATTATAAAAAGGATTATTATTTAAATGGCTTTTTTGAAAGCATCAGGGAATATAAGAACTGGGAAGTTCGAAGGTTAAAACCATCCAGGCGGGTCGTAAATATAAAGGCTCTTTTTAAAAACAAGAATTATTGTAAGATCAATCTTAACGCCGATGTTTATTTGAATATGGATTGTGATTATTTAGGGAAGACGGCGAAGCCCTTAATTGTTACTCTGGCTGATCTTTCGGTATTTAAGGGTATCAATTCGTCGACCTATTCGAGAAGAATTAATCTTTGGGCGCGTAGATTTATTTTGGATACCGGTATAAGGCTTTCCGATAGGATTGCCGCTATCTCTCATTCAACCAAAAATGATCTGTTAGATTTTTATCCCGGCTTGGATTCAGATAAAGTCTCCATTATTTATAACGGTATCGCCAATGAATGGTTTGAAGGAGATATTAATGGCATTAAATATCCATATTATGTATGGTGGGGGTTTATAAGTTCCAGGAAGAATATTGACAGACTGCTATGCGGATATAGAGAGGCATGGAGGAAAAGCGGATTTTCTGAAAGCTTTTCTTCGCTGAAAATCATTTTTTCAAATCAGACCCTCCCAAATGAACTGATGGCCTTATCCAAAGAGTTGAAGCTGGATTCCAAACTTCAATTTATTCCTTCATTGAATTTGCCGGATTTAATAAAAACGGTAACTGGAAGTCGGGGGTTGATTTTCCCCTCGAATACGGAGGGGTTTGGAGTGCCGGTAATTGAGGCGCTTGCCTGTGGGAGGCCGGTAATCGGCTCCTCAATTCCCGCTATTGCTGAAGTAGGGGGAAAATTTATTGCGTATTGTGATCCCGCGTCTCCCATATCAATTGCAAATGAAATCTCTTCGCTTGAAGAGATAGGAAAAGATATCGATAGTCCGGATATCAGAAGGGATAGACGGGAATATGCCCGACGATTCACGTTAGAGAGCGCCGCTCAAAATTATTCTCAATTAATCGACCAGACTGCCAGTGGCTTATAGCTTGGGAAATAGAGATTTCCTGCTGACTTACAAACAGCGGTATTTGGCGGGATTGCCGATTGGATTGATGTATTTGTTTGTCTTTACCGTCTTTTCTAAAGAAGTTGGCCATACCGGGTTATTTGGGATCGACTATGATTTTATCGGATATAATTTTTGTATATTTTACCTGCTTTTTCATATTAACAGCCTTTATGTAAGTCGTAATATAAATTTATTTTTATCCTATCTTTTTGTTTCCAGTATTCTTTCAAAGCTCTATTTGGGGCTAGAGCTACCGCCTTTATTTAAGCAGTTTATTCCTACTGCAGTTATATTTCTGGTGACATACGACTTTTTTGTACGATCAAGGAATTACGCTCTTCTTTTTAAGATATACATTACCATCTCTTACTATACCGCCTTATTTGGATTGCTTCAGTTAGGGGTGAAATTCTTTTTTGGAATTAATCTATTAACGAATTATTACGCGCTTTTTATTGATTCAATCGCATATGAGCCTTCGCATTATGCCGCCTTAATACTTCCGGCATGCGTATATTCTATTTTTAATTATAAAAAAGATAAGCTTAGAGCCACAGTGATCTTGCTGGCTATGTTTGGAACATTTAGCGTCACATCCTATGTTGTTATGGCGGTTGCGATAGCGCTAATATTTCTGAATCCGGTTTATTTGCTTATCGTAGTTCCCCTTTTGTATTACCTGTATTTCTATGTTTTTCTATCCTTTGATAAATTTGCGTATAGACAATCCGGATTTGACATCTATTTTGAACATCGGAATTTGATGAAAGTGAAATCCGGAACAACGCTTTCATTCTTATCAAATGCAGAAGTCGCCAGGTATACGATTACAAAAAGCCCTCTTTTGGGCAGCGGGTTAGGCGGACACGAGGAGATGTATTATAAATTTTATTCAACTCAGGCCTTTCGGATGCATTATTTATTTGGTTTAAATGCGCCGAGCGCGCATAGCTTGATAATAAGGGTATTTAGCGAGTTGGGTTTAGCGGGCGGAATTTTTTATTTATGGTTTTTAATGAGAAACTTGATCTTAAGAGGCGAAAGGAACCACCGAATGATATCGATTGCATGCCTTACTCATTTTCTATGTAAGTTTTTGAAGCTGGGCGGGTATTTTGATTATGGCACTCCTTTTTTTGCGATGATGTATATATTTAACTTCCACGATTATGTTAAAACAAAACGCCGCGTTTGATGCAGAAGAGCATTGTTATATTATATACAAGAATGCCTCGTTATTTTCTGGACTGTTTAAAATATTTTGTTAGGCTAAACCCAAGCTACTCTGTATTTTGTCTTTGTCATACCCCTTCTGCCGACGCGCCTTTTTTATTAAACAATGGAGGAGTAAGCGTTGAATATTTGGAGAAATTAGATAAAAGCGTAGAAGAGTGGGCGAATGAAAAATCTCCTTCTTTGATTTTTGTAGCTGGTTGGGCAAATCGCGATTATCTGAAAACCTGCAAGCGATTCGTTTCAAGAATACCTGTGGTCGTAGGAATGGATAACTTATGGAATGGATCCTTAAAACAGCGTTTTTTTTCTCTTTTCTCCGGATATTTTCTTAAGACTTACTTTAATCATATTTGGGTTCCTGGCAGTAAGCATGAATTTTATGCAAGAAAATTAGGCTTCTCTCCTGATGTTATAAGGCAAGGCTTGTATTGCTGCGAAAGCATATTTAATTTGAGGGATGGGGAATTAAAAAGCTTTTCAAATGGTCCTAAAGAGCTTTTGTTTGTAGGTAGATTCGTTGATTATAAGAGGCCTCAATGGTTGGTCAGCGCATTTAAAGAGTTGAAAACTAATCCTTGTTTTAAAGACTGGAAGTTGAAGATGATAGGAAACGGTCCTTTAAAAGGGCTTTTGACTGAGATGACGCAGGAGGCGCAAGAGTATATCTCTATCCTGGATTTTCAGCAATCAGAGCATTTGAGAACTCATTTTTTACATGCTTCCGCATTTTGTTTGCCTAGCGCTAATGAGCATTGGGGGGTTGTAGTGCACGAAGCCGCCAGCATGGGATTGCCTTTGTTAATTTCTGATTCTTGCGGCGCATATCCCGACTTATTGGAAGATGGGTTGAATGGATTTGTGTTTCGCGACGGAGATACCTCGGATTTCAAAAATAAGCTTGGTAGGATGCTTTCCATGCCTGAAAATGAATTTTCTAAAATGTCGGAACATAGTAAAATGATCGCCGGATCAATTTCCTTAGGCAATTGGAGCAAGACGATGCTTGGATTTCTTAGTTAGCATTATGAAGCGCTTGCTTTTTTTATTTACACTATTCTTTCTTTTTTTCGGCGATGCAATCGCCAAGAAGAAGGAGATAACCTTATATCCAAAAGATTTTGGAGCATTTGTCGACGATAACCTCGACGATTCCAGAGTTTTCAATAATATCTTCAGAATAATAGCCGACGGAAATTATGCAAAGGCAATAATCATTTTGGAAGATGGGATTTATGATTTATATACTGAATTGGCAATTAGAGAACTTCAATGCGACCTGGCATTTATAGGAAAAAAGCATTCGGGATTTAAGGTGTTGGGAAGATTAGGGTTGTTTTTATCTGCTAAACCATCATACTTTAAATCGGACCGTAAGATTGCTCATGGCGATAAAAGCGTATTGCTTAATGGCCCATTGGAAGCATTAAGGACGGGGGATATCCTTCATATTCAAAGCAATTCTACGTTTGAAACCGGATGGGGATATAAGGAAAATGATATTCATAGAATAGACAAAATAGTTAACAACAGAATATATCTGGCTGATTCTGTTATTTTTAACTATAATGAAATTGAAGAGCAGGTTAATATCGTAAGCTATCCAAGGAGCCTGTTGAGCCTTAAGAATATACTATTTGTAATATCTCCTGTTCATGATAGCGTCAGGGCAGAAGCGCTTCAGGTTCGGGGAATGTCTATAAATGCAGAGAATATAACTGTAAAATATACCGGCGCCGGGCATACTTATTTTCATAATGGATTCTCAATAGCCGCTTGCGTAGACGTTTCTTTCCGGGGCGTTATCCTTGATAATTTAATGTATGGGATTTTGATAAATTTCTGTAGAAATGTCAGAGGCGAGCAAACAAAAGCATTTTATACCCGGCATGCCTATGTTCCTTCTACCGCGACATGCAATGTATATATTTCCGGTTTATTCGGATATAAATGTCACAGCGTAATGGACGCTCATGTAGCTTTTAATGTGAGTTATATTAATGTGATAGATACGCTTGCTACGAAGTATCCCGATTGCAGGGCGTTGGGGACGACCCTTAGGAATATTAAAATTTATCCTGATCGACCTGATTCTCAGTTGTATTGCTATTGGTCTGTGCAGACTTTGGTAAAGGACTATTTTTTTCTTTATGAGAAAGCCGATCAATTATTTGACAATGTTTACTGGGAGAGCCCTTCGCCAGGAAGGCTTAACGGGTTTGGTTCTTATACTTGCAGGACGTTGACAATCAGAAATTGCAAAACGCACAGTATTTCATATTATGGAGATCAGCATGTTTTAAAAAAGATTGAAATAACTGACTCGCAGGTCGGGTTGATTTATTTAATGGCTCAGAAAGCCAGCATTATTAATGTGAAAATGAATGGAGCGCTGTTTCCTAACGCTCCCTTTGTTTTTCGTTTTGTCGGAAGCGGGAGTTCCCGGATATCAAATACGGTAGTAAGCGGATACAATGCCGATAGCGCATATCTTTTTTCTAATTTCCATAACCAGCCTAGAAGTAATTCGCTTTTAATTGAGAAAACGACATTTCAAAAGCTAAGGGGATGGACCGACAATCTTGTGGATCCGGGGACTAAGTATACGACGTTGAAATTAAGAAATGTTAAAATAAATGGATTTAAGGAACCTGTGCCTAAGGAAATTGCTCTTTAGCCACTTGGTTTTAACAACCGCGATAGGGTGAAGATATTATTTATTGTAGATTGGTATTATCCCGGATATAAGGCTGGCGGTCCTATTCAATCATGCGTCAATATCGTTAAACTTTTAAAAGTCGATTTTGATTTTTATGTTTTGACTTCTGACCGGGACCATGGCAGTGCACTGCCTTATCCTGGTATCTTTGCCTGTAAATGGCAAACGGGGCCTAACGGCGAATCCGTATTTTATTGTCCGGGCAACAAGATGAATTTAGCGCTAATACGAAGGATCATAGAAGAGATCCAGCCGGAACTAATATACTTTAATAGTATGTTTTCTTTTAGGTTTACCGCTTTTCCTCTTATTGCGCTTAAATTAATAAATTATAAAGGCAAGATCCTGCTAGCACCCAGGGGCATGTTGCATAAAGGCGCATTGTCTTTAAAAAGCTTTAAGAAAAAATCGTTCTTAAAAGCTGTAAATATTTCAAATATTTTTAAAAGAGTTCATTTTCACGCAACCGACGATCAGGAGGGACAAGATATCCTGAGGTATTTTAAGAAGAATAAAGTAAATATTGTTCAAAATATACCTGATATTAATATTCCCTTTGTTGATTCTTCAAAGCAGAAAGGGCTGCTTAGATTGCTTTTTATCTCCAGGATTCATCCCAAGAAGAATTTAAGTTATATTTTGAATGTGCTGAATAGCGGCCCGTTCACAGGCGCAATAAAGTTTGATATTTACGGAGATAGCGAGTCGGATGATTACCTAGGGAAATGTCGACATATTGTCAGTAATCTTCCTTCTAATATAGAGGTGAATTTTATGAACGGCGTCGTTCATGATGAGATTGTAAAACTATTTTCAAAATACGATGCTTTTGTTTTGCCATCCTTAGGAGAAAACTTCGGACATGTGATTTTTGAATCCCTGATGTCGGGAACCCCGGTTTTGATCAGCGATCAGACGCCATGGCAAAGACTGGTGGATTATAATGCGGGATGGAGTATCCCGCTTGATGATTTCGAGTCTTATAAGGTTGCGATTCAGAATTTGATAAACCTGGATTTGGGAGAACATCGAAAATTGAGTTTGGGTTCTAGGAAGCTTGCTGAGGAATATTTAGCAAATGCAGATTTTAAACGGAAATATTTTGAGCTTTTTAAGATAGTTTGAATTAACTGTAATTGAATGTATATTTTAGGACTTAACGCTTATCATGCGGATTCTTCCGCGGCCATATTTTGCGATGGGAAAATAATCGCCGCAATTGAAGAAGAGAGATTTAGGAGAGTTAAACATTGGGCGGGT
The DNA here is from genome assembly GCA_016786785.1 of Chitinophagaceae bacterium. Classification (GTDB taxonomy): domain Bacteria; phylum Bacteroidota; class Bacteroidia; order Chitinophagales; family Chitinophagaceae; genus Flavitalea. Next base: position 1,503 of record JAEUVR010000381.1, on the reverse strand, counting down.
TTCCCATCGGATGCAATAGCGTTCTGTTTAAAGGAGGCCGGTATCCAACTGAAAGATGTTGATCATATTGCGATTGGCAGGGACCCTTCCGCTAAGCTTTTGAGGAAAATAGCTTTTTTGCTTAATCATCCTTTGATCGGATTTAAAGCGGTTTCGGAAAGATTCCGGAATGCCCGGAAGGTATCGTCCCTGGAGGATGAGTTTTATCTGATTGATCCTTCAATCGATAAAAAAATAATTAGTGGCAAGATCCACCAGGTTGAGCATCATAGAAGTCATCTTGCGTCGACTTTTTATGCTTCTCCTTTTTCAGAAGCCGCATTATTGTCTATTGATGGATCCGGAGATTTTAGCACTACGATGACAGGGATAGGCCGGGATAATACAATTGATGTTTTAAACTCAGTTGATTTTCCGCATTCAGTGGGGTTATTTTATACTGCATTAACGCAGTTCTTAGGGTTTTCTCATTATGGGGATGAGTATAAAGTGATGGGCTTGGCGCCGTATGGAGAGCCAAAATATGTTAAGCAGCTTCGTGACATTATTATTTTTAAAAAGGACGGTCTTTTTTCGTTAGACCAGAAGTTCTTTAAAGCGACAGAACATGGGATCGTTTCTTATGGAAAAGATCATATCCCTGTTGTAGCTCCGCTTTTCTCAGAACTGCTCATTGAAAGACTTGGCCCTAAAAGAGAGAAATCCGATGAATTAACGGCGTATCATCGGGATATTGCGGCGTCTGTGCAACGCATAACGGAAGAACTCATTTTTCATATCCTTGATCATTTGCAGACTAAAACGGGATTAGAGAATATTTGTATTGCCGGCGGCGTCGCTCAGAATTCAGTGGCTAATGGGAAAGTTACGCGAAACACCAAGTTCAAAAATCTTTATATTCCTTCTGCCGGACATGATGCAGGCATATCTATGGGCTGCGCGCTGTATGTGCATAATCAAATTCTGAGGCAGAAAAGATCTCCGCATATCTCATCTGCTTTTACGGGAAGCAGGTATACAAATGAAAATATTGAGGAGTATTTAATTTCCAGGGATATATCCTATCAGAGATATGACGACGAAACGTTATTTGATAAAGTGTCTTCTCAAATAGTTGATTCGGGTATTGTCGGCTGGTTTAATGGGCGAGCGGAATTTGGACCAAGAGCTTTAGGCGGTCGATCGATTATAGCCGATCCCAGAAGGAATGACGCTAAAGAGCTGCTAAATCGGAAAATTAAACGAAGAGAATCCTTCAGGCCTTTTGCGCCATCGATTTTAAAGGAGTATGTTGCCGAGTATTTTGAGTTGTCTGACGAGGTTCCCTTTATGGAAAAGGTTTTTCCAATCAGGGAAGAAAAACGTTCAATTATTCCCGCGGTTACGCATGTCGACGGCACAGGGCGTCTTCAGACTGTCGATAAAAAAATTAATCCCGCCTATTATAATTTGATTGAAGCATTTCGAAAAAAGACGGGAATCCCTATTTTATTGAATACATCT
>JAEUVR010000378.1 GCA_016786785.1 Chitinophagaceae bacterium | reverse complement strand
CGGATAATTAAAAATCAACGGATTACCCAATCTATTATGAGTGCATCAACACAGGAAATGATAACCCCAGAAGTAAATGGTTATGGAGCGGATAGTATACAGGTTTTAGAAGGTTTAGAAGCAGTTCGTAAGCGGCCTGCCATGTATATTGGAGACATCAGCGAGAAAGGTCTTCATCACCTGGTATATGAAGTGGTAGACAACTCTATCGATGAGGCATTGGCAGGTTATTGCAACCGGATCGTGGTTACGCTGCATGAAGATAATTCGGTGTCTGTGGAAGACAATGGCCGCGGCATTCCCACGGGCATCAATACCAAGGAAAAGAAAAGCGCGCTGGAAATAGTGATGACCGTATTGCATGCGGGCGGAAAGTTTGATAAGAACACCTATAAAGTTTCGGGCGGGCTGCACGGCGTGGGCGTGAGCTGCGTAAATGCATTGAGCGTCATGCTTCATGTAACCGTATTTCGCGAAGGAAAAATATTTGAGCAGGAATATCGTACCGGCATTCCCGTTTATCCGGTTCGCGAGATCGGCGAAAGTGAAAAAACCGGCACTCTTGTACATTTCCTGCCCGACAATTCTATATTCACCGCTTCTGTTTATAAAAAAGAAGTGCTCGAAAGCCGCCTGAGGGAACTGGCTTATCTCAACAAAGGCATCACCATCATACTGAATGATCTCCGCGAGAAAGATGAAGAGGGAAATCCTTATTCAAAAACTTTTTTCAGCGAAGGCGGCATCGTAGAGTTTGTAGAGATGTTGGATAAGAACGCGGGCAGGGTCTCCATTCTTCCCAAGGTGATCTATGTGGAAGGAAGGGACGATCATTCCAATGTGATGGTGGAAGTCGCGCTCTGCTATAATGACGGGTATAACGAGCATATCTATTCCTACGTAAACAATATCAATACCATTGAGGGAGGAACCCATGTGTCGGGCTTTCGCCGGGCGCTCACCCGGGTTTTTAAAAGTTACGGCGACAAGCAGGGCTTATTTGAGAAAGCCAAGGTAGAAATTGAGGGCGATGATTTCCGCGAGGGATTGAGCAGCATTATCTCTGTTAAAGTTCCTGAACCGCAGTTTGAAGGGCAGACCAAAACAAAACTTGGCAACAGCGAAGTAATGGGAGTGGTCGACAGCGCTGTTTCCAAGGCATTGGAAGCTTACCTGGAGGAAAATCCCCGCGAGGCTAAAAATATTATTCAGAAAGTGATCCTGGCCGCGCAGGCAAGAGCGGCGGCCCGTAAGGCGAGGGAGCTGGTACAGCGTAAAAGCGTGTTGAGCGGCGGCGGATTGCCCGGTAAGCTGGCTGATTGTTCTGAACGCGATCCCGAACGCTGCGAATTGTTCCTGGTGGAAGGAGATTCGGCGGGAGGAACGGCTAAACAGGGAAGAGACAGAAGTTTTCAGGCCATACTTCCCCTGCGGGGTAAGATCCTGAACGTGGAAAAAGCCATGGAGCATAAGATCTATGAGAATGAGGAGATCCGCAATATGTATACGGCGCTGGGGGTAACCGTAGGCACTCCCGAAGATCCCAAGGCATTGAACCTTGTCAAGCTGCGCTATCATAAACTGATCATCATGACGGATGCCGATGTGGACGGAAGCCATATCGCTACCCTGATCCTGACTTTTATCTATCGGTATATGAAGGAAATGGTGGAGCAGGGTTATCTCTATCTTGCCCAGCCCCCCCTATACCTGGTCAAGAAAGGAAAGGACCAGGCTTATGCATGGACAGAAGAACAGCGTAAGTCGCTGGTGGAGAAGTTTGCCAACGGCAAGGAAGATTCAGTGGGCATTCAGCGATATAAAGGTCTCGGAGAGATGAACAGCGAGCAGCTCTGGGAAACCACCATGAACCCAGATACCAGGACCCTTAAACAGGTTACGCTGGAAAGCGCTGCGGAAGCAGACAGGGTATTTAGTATGCTGATGGGCGATGAAGTAGCCCCGCGCAGGGAGTTCATTGAGTCCCATGCCCGGTATGCCAAGCTGGATGTGTAAAGCAGTATCGTTGCGCCGGAACAAACTGAAATTAAGCAAGTTGCTTACTTTAAGGAACAGAAAAAATAATGTATCAGAAAATCCCTACCTTTAAATAAGGTTTATAGCATAACAGCGCTATTGACCGCAATTACTAATCATTAAAAAAATCTTTATGCCTGAAGTAACGTTAACCGCGTATAATGTAAAGACCAAAGAAAAAAATGTTCCCATGAAGGACGCCGTGATCACCAAGACTTCCAAAGGAGCGTATATGGCTCAGGGTAACGATGGTAAAGGCAATAAGCTGACTACCCTCCTGGGCGAACAAAAAGCGCTTGACGCCATTAAAGCCGGTATTGCAAAGAAAGGCTGGTAATTCCTGCCTTGAATATACTGTAAGCCGTCCATTTTTTTGAATCATCTGAATGATCTTTCATGAAATGGACGGTTTTCGTTTACGCCTGTTCTAGGCCTGATATTGTAAGTTGATCAGAAGCCTCGTACCCCGTTCATGGGTTTCGCATTTGGTTAAAGGGGAACAGCATCGCGCCGGAAAATGATGCCCGTATCCGGTTCATCGTTTGCGCCTGTTTGGTTGAGGCTTGCCTGATCTTTGGCGTTCCTGTTTTATAGCGCGTATTCCAAGGGAATATGATCTGCGCCAAAATAGGGGCGTATAACCTCGGGTATCCGGATGCTTTTTTCTTCCTGGTTATTTTCGAGCAAGGCCGCGAGTATCCTCGGTAATGCCAGCGAGCTGCCATTTAAGGTATGAACAGCCTGGGGTTTGCCGTTAACGCCCTTGAACCGGATCTTCATCCTGTTGGCCTGGTAACTTTCAAAATTAGAAACGGAGCTCACTTCCAGCCATTTTTCCTGGGCTGCGCTATACACTTCAAAATCGTAGGTAAGCGCCGAGGTGAATCCCATATCGCCGCCGCAAAGTTTTAAGATACGATAAGGAAGGCCCAGCAATTGGATCAGTTTCTCTACATGTAATACCATTTCTTCCAATGCCTCATAACTTTTTTCGGGGTCTGTCAGTTGAACGATCTCTACCTTATCAAATTGATGAAGCCGGTTTAATCCCCTTACATCCTTGCCATAACTTCCGGCCTCCCTTCTGAAGCAGGGAGTATATGCGGTCATTTTTACAGGTAGCTCCGACTCTTTTATTATTTCATCGCGGTAAATATTGGTTACCGGCACCTCAGCCGTAGGGATCAGGTAATACTGGTCCTCTGTAACAAAATACATCTGTCCTTCTTTGTCCGGCAATTGACCGGTTCCGAAAGCGGACGCTTCATTGACCATGAACGGAGGCAGGTATTCCCTGTATCCCGCTTTCGTATTGAAATCCAGGAAATACTGGATCAGGGACCGCTGTAGTTTAGCGCCGTAGCCGCTATACACGGGGAACCCGCTTCCTGTTACCTTATTGCCGGTCTCAAAATCAATAAGCCTGAATTTTTTGGCCAGATCCCAGTGCGGCTGCGCTCCCGCGGGCAGCTGGGGTTTTTGCCCCCCTTCCCTGACGGTGATATTGTCCGCCGGCGACTTGCCGGGCGGAACCTGCGCTGAAGGCAGGTTAGGCAGCTTTGTCAGCGTATCCTGCAGTTGTTTTTCTACTGCTGCCAGCTGCTCTTTAAGGGGTTTGAGCGAAAGATTGAGTGTTTCAACCTCCTGCTTTCTTAGCTGAGCTTCCTCTCGCTGTCCTTTGGCCATTAGTTGACCGATCTCTTTTGAGATGCTGTTTACGCTGGCAAGGATATTTTCGCTTTCCAATTGTAGTTTTTTTCTTTCATCATCCAGGGCAATAAGCTCTTCTACGAGCTGTATTTCCTTAAAGTTCTTGACTGCCAGCCTTTGTTTTACCAGTTCAGTATGCTGACGGATATAGCCGAGTGATAACATTTCTGCATATTTGGCGCAAAGGTAGGGAGAACCGGCGTTTGACGAGGCGCTTATCCTTAACTTTGCCGGATGCAGGTTCAGGATGATATACAATCGAGATGGTGGCGGCTGGAAGCCAAATTACTGGAAAGGTTCGGGAAAAAGCCCGATATGGAAGGCATATTGTTTTTAATAGGCGTCCAGGAATTCGGCGATATCCGGGCAAAATTTACCAAAGAACAAAAACAGGACCTTATTCATATTGCGGTTTGCTCCTTATTGTCTCCCAGCGGATATTATGAAATGGAAGGGGTGGATAGCGAAGGGTGGCCCCATTTCAAACAACTGAAAGAGCTGCCTGTTATGCATCTTATGGAACAGGAGAATTTCCTGAAGGATCATGTGTTGCTGTATTTTGAAACGCATGATTTTTAACGTTTGCTTTACCGGCGATTTGCGTTTTAAACTGCGACCATTGTTACAGTCAAACATGTATTCAAGTCAGTTTGCCCGGTAAATTACAGCTAAAACAGGCCGTTCCGTTGGGCTAAACGTCCAGGCTGTCTGTTCGTTTTTTAATTATTTCTTCCGTATAGGTTTTTCTCTACAGTTTTTGTAATCTTGCATCAATATTATAAAAAACCTGCGTATGAACTTTCCCGAAACACTTAGATATACCAAGGAGCATGAATGGCTGCGCTTAGAGGGCGATACAGCGGTAATTGGCATTACTGAGTTCGCTCAGAGTGAACTTGGCGATATTGTTTACGTTGAAATTGAAAGCGTTGGCAAAACATTAGGCGCCGGCGAGGTTTTCGGGACCGTTGAAGCGGTGAAAACAGTTTCTGATCTTTTTTTGCCTGTTTCCGGAACCATTACCGAACTCAATCCTGCTTTGGCCGATGCTCCCGAATTGGTGAATAGCGATCCTTACGGCGAAGGGTGGATGATCAAACTAAAAGTCGATAATCCCGCCGACCTTGAAGCGCTGATGGATGCCGCTGCTTACAAAAGTATAACTGGAGAATAAATAAATCCCTTTATCTCATCAGTATGTTGGCGTTGTTCCAAAGACTAATCAGTCACAAGTTTTTTCCAGCAGCGTGGACTATTTTTACCATTTTCCTTTTGTGTCTTCCCGGCTCAATGGTGCCTGGCACAGGGTTCTTTAGAATTGAAGGACTCGATAAGATCGTGCATGTATTTTTATTTGGAACCAATGTGCTGTTCTGGGGATGGTTTGCGAAAAAGTTTGTAAGCGATCCCAAAAAGCTCCGGAATGTATTCATTATGCTGGCGCTATACGGCATTTTATTGGGTATCATCATGGAATTTGTACAGCGCGATTATGTTCCTAACCGTTCTTTTGACGTTTATGATATCATTGCAGATGCAGTAGGCGCCATGGCTGCGGCTATCTATCTCAGAAGCAAACAAGGCATAGTATAGGTTCGTCATGTTGCTGGCGCCGCTCGTTTAGACGTTTCCGGGCGGTATACCAAACAAAAGCCCCTGTAGAAACAGGGGCTGTAACCAAAACTAACTGCTTATGAGAAAATTGACTGCTTTGTAAGCGAATTTTTTAATTTATTTTCTAACTGTTAACTATAACGCAAAGCTCGCGCCAATAGTATTTAAAAATTTCATAATTACTTAATCCATTATAACATAATTGTTTAAATTATGATAACGAGCTAGAACAAAGGTAAGAAGATGTAGAATTGTTTTCCCTATATGAGGGCTTATTTCACAGAAAGTTAATACTCTTGGGGAAAACGTGAATAAAGAAGTCAATTCTGCTTGGCCAGCTTCTCCGCGTTCTCTGTAAACTGGAGCGCATCGATAAATTCCTGGATCTCTCCATTTAGCACATTATCCAGGTTATAGACGGTGAGGCCAATGCGGTGATCGGTTACCCTTCCCTGGGGATAGTTGTAGGTCCTGATCTTGGCGCTTCTGTCGCCGGTGCTCACCAGGCTTTTTCTTCTTTTAGAGATCTCTTCCTCCTGTTTGCGCACCTGTTCTTCATAGAGTTTTGTCCGGAGCATCTGCATGGCTTTTTCCCGGTTCCCCAACTGCGTTCTTTCGGTCTGGCAGATCACCACCAGCCCGGTAGGGATATGCGTTAGCAGTACTTTGGTTTCAACCTTATTCACATTCTGTCCGCCTGCGCCGCCGCTTCGGGCTGTCTCCATTTTTACGTCGCTGTCTTTTACTTCTACGTCTACTTCCTCTGCCTCTGGCATCACTGCCACTGTTGCGGCAGAAGTATGCACCCTTCCGCTGGTTTCAGTGTCCGGCACCCGCTGAACGCGGTGTACCCCGCTTTCAAATTTAAGGGCGCCATACACGTCGTCGCCGGTTACTTCTAACTGGATCTCTTTATAGCCGCCCACCGTTCCTTCGCTCTCGCTGAGAATAGCGGTTTTCCATCCTTTCTTTTCACAATAACGCAGGTACATCCGCAGGAGATCGCCCGCAAACAGGCTGGCTTCGTCTCCTCCCGTTCCCGCCCTTATTTCAATGATGGCATTTTTATCGTCCATTGGGTCTTTAGGGATCAATAGTTGGCGGATATGGGCTTCCAGCTTTGTTTTTTTCTCCTCCAGATCCGGGGATTCCGCTTTGGCCAACTCCCTCAATTCCTCATCGTCTCCATTTAACGCTTCTTTATAAAACGCTATATCATCCAGTAGTTTGACATATTCCTCCTGCGCGCGCACAATCTTTTCCAGGCTTCGATACTCCTTGCTGGTCTCCATGAACTTTTTATTGTCATTCACGATGGCCGGATTGGTAAGGGCTACGCCGAGGTCCTGGAAACGGGCTTTTATGGCGGCTAACTTTTCTAGCATAGTTTGCTTTACTTTGAGGATAAAATAAGGGTTGCAAAGTTAATTGTTTCATCCACATGCATTACAGGAAATTCGTTGCTGATCATTTATTTACCGGTCGCAGGATGCTGGATGATCAATACGCGCTGATTGCCCGATCCGATGGGGAAATTGAAGGGATCATAGAGAAAAAAGATGCCGGAGAGGATATCGAAACCTATAAGGGAATTTTGTCGCCGGGATGGATCAATTGCCATTGTCACCTGGAGCTATCGCACCTGAAAGGCATTATCCCGGAACATACCGGGATGACGCATTTCCTGTTGTCCGTCATGAGCCGGCGAAATATTGCCCTGCCCAGGATCATGGAAGCCATCGAAGAGGCGGAGCGGCAAATGGTTAATGCCGGTATTGTTGCAGTCGGAGATATTTGTAATACGCCCCATACCTTATCGCAAAAAAGCAAGGGGAACCTGGTTTATCACAATTTTGTAGAAACCATGGGTTTCCAGGATGCATTGGCTGACAATCGATTTGAGCAGGCTTTACAGTTGTATAAGACTTTTGCGGGGATGCCCGTTTCCATTGCGCCGCACGCTCCTTATTCCGTATCCCGCAGCCTTTTGGCGCTGATCAATGATTACCCGGGAAATGAAATATTGACTATTCATAACCAGGAGTCGGAAGAGGAGAATGTTTTTTTCCGGTCCGGCGGAGGAGCCTTCCCGGAATTATTTGGCGCGCTGGGTATAGATATTTCCGGTTTCCATCCTTCAGGAAAAAGCAGTTTGCAAACCTGCCTTCCCTCATTTGAAAAAAAGGACAGTTCCCTGATCCTTGTGCATAACGTGGCTACCAGCGCCGAAGATCTTCAGTGGACCGCGCATTACCGACTTCGGTATCCCCTTCCCGAGCTGTATTGGTGCCTTTGTCCCGGAGCCAATCAATATATTCAGGGCCGGCTGCCGGATATAGATCTTTTACTGTCAAACGGCTGTAAGCTGACGCTGGGCTCCGATAGCCTTGCTTCCAACCATCGGCTGGATATCCTGGAAGAGTTAAAAACGATACAGCGTCATTTTCCCCATATTACCCTTGCCGATCTATTGCAATGGGCCACGCTCAATGGCGCAGAAGCGTTGCATATCCAGGATCGTTTTGGGAGCTTTGATCCCGGTAAATCGCCTGGCATCCTGCTGATCGAGGAAGCGGAAAATCAACGGCTCTCCGAGCATACAAGGTCGAGAAGATTGTTGTAAGATCTGAATGTTTTACGGCGGTTTTTTTCTGTTTTCGAAACTTTGTTTCCCTATAGCGGGATTGGCGTAATGTCTCCGGCTCTATTTTTACTTAAAATACCTGCTAATGTGCGCATACCTCACCCTCAGTTACGACCGCAAATATGGTTATGTAATCTATTGCACGAAATGCAAACACCTGCAACTGGCATTTGGATGTTTGATGATCCATTTCCGGAACGAAGAGTTTAAAGGCTTCCGCAAGGTCGTCAATGAGATCATGGAAGATTACAGCGATTGCCTGGATAGTTCGGTGAAGACCATTACAATACCTACTCCCTGTGAAGGGCTTTCCTTATTCCTGTCGCCCTCAGAAGTCGGCGTTCTTTGCCGTATCGTTGAAGAAGCGGATTCGAACCTCTGCGCAAATGAGCTGCTCTGTTTATTTTCCCACCCCGCTTAATGGAAAGTTTTATCTTTGCTTACGTTCTTTGCATGGTATTCAACCAGGTATAGGTTTCCTTAACCGGAATTAATAAGGAACCGTGTGCAAATCACGGGCTGACGTGCAACTGTAAGTAACGCCAATCAATTTTTGCCATGATCCATTATTCGCCAAAGGCGGATGAGAAGGAGCAAAGATGTTACAAGCCAGGAGACTTGCCTATACCATAGATGACGCCGCTTTCACGATACAGAGCAGGTCGGATATTGTATTGATCAGGGCAGTTTCTGCCTGTACATTATTCCTCTTCTATATATTGTAATAAGCTGCGCGTTTGCAATACAATAGTTATTGCTTCACAAGTAATAAAAATGCAAACACAATCCGGGCGATCCGCGAATGGGCGACTACCGTAAACCATTGCGTTTTTCCCCGGTTTAAAAAATCCTGTTTTGATTAAACATGAGGAGAAATATTGCGAACGATGCGGCTTCATTTTTGAATGCAGGATGGGCGATATCTGTAAGTGTCAATGTTATACGGCGCATTTATCGGAAGAAACGCAGGAATACCTGCAGAAAGCATACGGCGATTGTTTGTGCAGAAATTGTATGATCGAGATAGAGCAGGCGGTGGTATCCGGTACTCTGCGTTATCCCGCTCCGGCGAAACCAAATAAAAAAGATGACAAATAAAGAGCTTACCCTGCGCGATAAACGGATAGAAAGATCTGTAACCAGGATATTCAAGGCCGTATTTCCCGACAGCACGAATCATTATGATACCCTGTTTGGCGGAATGGCGATGTCTCTGATGGACGAAGTCGCCTTTATTACGGCAACGCGCTTCAGCCGTCAGAAAATGGTAACGGTAAGCAGCGATAGGATCGACTTTAAAAAACCGATTCCCGCCGGAACCATTATTGAACTGGTAGGTAAAGTGTCTTCCATCGGGAAAAGCAGCCTGAAGGTAAGGGTTGAGGTTTTTGTAGAACAAATGTATGCTTATGAACAGGAAAAGGCGATTAGCGGGGAGTTTACCTTTGTTGCCATAGATGACCTGAGACGTCCTACCATGATATTATAACAGTAGGCCGGCGCCGATACTATTATAATATAAGTATTTATTGCCCAAAACGGTTATATACGCAGAACAGCGGGTCGCCGATACCATATAATTGTAAGTATATATCAGCATAACGCTTCAAGGCAGAGATTTTCTTTTTACGTAAATGGTTTTCCTTTTTGGGTAAACGGCCAACCTTATATATAAGCGAATTTGCACGCTGATTTATATAAGTATGAGCAAGACCGCTTTTGTATTCCTCCTTCTTGTTATTATAAATAATGGCGTTTCGGGTCAGATAAGCGGGCTTAACGCTGAAAGCGATACAATAGCGGCAAAGTTGCTGAATGAAGTGGTGGTTACCGGCCAGTTTATGGAACAATCCCTTAAAAACTCCCTTTATAAAGTAAGGGTGATCAATAAGGAAAGAATTGCCATGCGGGCTGCCACCGATCTGATCGGCGTATTGAATACGGAGCTGGGCGTGCGTTTTGGCACGGATTATACCCTCGGCGAAACTGATATTCAACTCATGGGCATGAGCGGGCAAAACGTGAAGATCCTGCTCGACGGCGTGCCCCTGGTAGACAGGGGGAGCGCCAGGCAATCGCTGAGCCAGATCGATATAAATAATATCGAGCGGATCGAGCTGGTCGAAGGTCCTATGAGCGTGATATATGGCACGGACGCCCTTGCGGGGGTTATCAACCTGATCACTAAAAAGAACTACGCTAAAGGAAAAAATACAATACAGGTCGCGGCAAGGGTCCAGGAAGAAACCGTGGCCAATAATTATGATCCCTTAAGCGGGGAGGGTATTCATAACGAATCCCTCGGCCTGTCATGGCAGCATAAAAACGGCTGGAACCTTGGCGCTAACCTTACGCGAAATGATTTTGGCGGCTGGCAGGGAAATGCATTGGGAAGAGAACAGGAATGGAAACCCAAAATACAATACCTGGCAAACGGAAATATCGGATACAGGACAAAAGGCCTCGACGCATGGTATCGTCTTGACTATCTCGACGAAGAGATCATTACAAAAGGAAAACGGGAATCTGACGACAAAGCCGCCGATACCCGGTATGTTACTTCTCGGGCTACCCATACCGCGCAGGCCGATTGGCGGATAAATGAAAAATGGTTCCTGAACAGCGCCCTTTCTTACCAGGGTTATGAAAGACGCAGCCGTAATACCATAATGGATCTGGCTTCAGGACAGGAATACCTTAATCCATCCGCTACCCAGGATATTTCTGTTTTTAATATGTTTTTTTTCAGGAGCGCCGCGCAGTATGTGTTTTCGGATAAGCTGTCCTTTCAACCGGGCGTTGAAATAAAATCGGATCAGTCTTCCGGCCAGCGTATACATGGCGACCCGGTCATAAGCGACTATGCATTGTTTTTATCCGCCGAAGCAAAGCTCCTGGACAAATTGAATATCAGGCCCGGGGTCCGGTTCAGCAAGAACTCCGTTTATGACGCCCCGCCTGTAATTCCTTCATTGAATATAAAATATGAATTAGGCCGGGACTGGGCATTAAGGGCTTCTTATGCCAAGGGGTTCCGCGCGCCGGCGCTTCGGGAACTGTATTTTACTTTTCATGACGCCAGCCACGATATAGAGGGAAACCCTAACCTGAAAGCAGAGCATTCTAATAGTTTTAATGCTTCATTAAGCTGGCAAAACCGCAAACAGGATGTCGTGCGATTCAGCTCTTCGGTTTCAGGGTTCTATAATGTTTTCGAGAACATGATCTCCTATGCTACCGATCCCCTGAATCCCTCCTGGAGTACGCTCGTTAATATCGATCGCTATAAAACAACAGGCGCGCTGTTTGAGAACAGTTTGATCTGGAAAAAACTGCAGGCGACCGTCGGGCTCTCCTATACAGGAAGATATAACAGGCTGAAAGGAGATTCGGTAGCAGACAAGGCCGGAAATCATTTGACTACATTCTTATGGTCGCCTGAGGTCAACAGCAATATCCTGTACCGGTTTACCAAGGCCGGCTTATCGCTGGGCTTATCGTATAAATATACAGGCAGCGTTCCCGGCTATGAACTGGCTACCGTCAACGGAGAGCAGGTATTGCGGCGAACAAAGCTGGAAGGATTTCAGCTTGCGGATTTTACGGCGGCAAAAACAATTGGAAAACTTATTTCTCTTTCAGCAGGCGTCAAGAATCTCTTTAATATAACCCGTTTGCAAAATAGTTCTGTGAACGCCGGCGGCGACGGGCACTCCGCCTCGGGCCCTGTATTAAAGAGTTATGGGAGATCTTATTTTCTCGGCCTGCAGTTTAACTGGCAACACAATCGATAAAGATTAAATCAAATAAAACATGTACATGATGAAAAAAATGGCAGCTTCTGTTCTACTGGTATTTGGATTGGCGATAGTCCTTAATTCCTGCAAAAAGGACGATCCCCCGCTGCCTCCTAACAATATCAATTTCCAGGCGGCTGCAGCTGGCCTGGGCGCATCGGAAAGCGAAGCAACTGTAACGTTGACCCTTAGCCGCGCTGAAACCGTGGCGACTTCCGTTGCCATCAGCCTGGAACCATCGGGAGTCATCTATGGCACAGATTTTACCACAACGCCTGAAGCGTCTGCCTCTGGAATTACATTAACGATTCCTGCAGGATCAAATACCGCTTCGTTTAAAGTAACCAAGAAACCCGGGTTGTTGTTGTCGGGAGGAGAATCAATTAAATTCGGCATTGTAGATGCAGGAACGCTGGTAACAGGATCCGTTAAAGAAGCTACGCTTAGTTTCGCAACAATCATATCTGAGGGCGGCGCTGCATTTGTCTTTCCGGGAAAGATCGCAGGAGGAGCTCCGGGATCGAACTATGCAAACATGGTATTTATCGATCTGAGCAATAATGCCGCTGTTGCTGCAGATAGAAAAAGCTGGAACCTGGGCTTTAAAAGCGGATCCGATTTCAGGGTTGTGCTGAACCATGCCTACCAGTCGGTCGTTGCAGCGACTGAAAAAACAGATATTACGCTGGTGACAGAAGCCGATGCGGATGGCGTCGATCTGAATTTTGCGCCGGGCGACGGCTCATTAGACAATGTTGACGACTGGACAGGCGATCTGACAAAAACAGCTATTGCCGAGGTCTCCGCAACCAATAACGAGAATAAGGTATACCTGCTGGCTTCAGAAGCCACTAAGGCAACAAAGTCTAATTGGCTTAAAGTGAAAATATCCCGGAATGGCGATGGCTATAAGGTCCAATATGCCAAGATTGGCGAAACAACGATCAAGACGCTTGATGTGCCTAAAAAAGAAGACTATAATTTTACGTTTGTTTCTCTCGAAAACAATGCTATAGTAGACGTTGAACCCAAGGCTGCAAGCTGGGATATACAATGGGGATACAGCACCTATAACTCTGGGCTGAATACGCCTTACTGGTTCCAGGATTTTATAATACTTAATTATATAGGCGGCGCGCAGGCCGCAGAGGTTGTTGTTTTTGAGTCAGACGGAACAACGCCCGCCGTGGAAGCTACAACGATAGCGCGATTCAATGCGTTTGCGCAAAGCGATCTGTCGGGACTGACATACCTGTCTACCCGCGATGCGATTGGCGGCAAATGGAGGGTTACCACGGGCTCAGGCATAAAACGCGATCGTTTTTATATAGTAAAAGATCCCTCTGGAAATGTATATAAGCTGCGATTCCTGAAAATGGGCGTGGGCGATTCGGGAGAAAGAGGCCGGCCCGAGATAGATTTCAAACTCGTTAAGAAGGGATAATAGCCTTTTTATCGGGGCCAAATTTACCGAGCTCTTATTAAACAAGTAAGAAAAACAGTACCATAACCGATTAAATGTATGAATGTGAAAAAGATCATTGCATCCTTAGTAATGCTTGCGTGGATAGCAGGCGCGCAGGCGCAGAAAGTAAAAGATAAGCAGTTTGTAGATAAGCTTTGCGGTTGTTTTGAAGTGGAATTCAAATATGCCGAAACTTTCTCGCCCGATGAAGAATACCAATACCATAAACGCGAAAGAATAGTTGCCGGCGCCGAACTTGCTTTCCCCATCGAGAACGACAAGAAGAAAATAGTGATACAGCATCTTCTCATCATCAGCGATTCCATGATCGTAAAACACTGGCGGGAAGACTGGACCTATGAAGATCCTGTGACCTGGCAGTTCCAGGGAGACAATGTTTGGACGAAGACATTGTTAGCGCCCCGCGAAGTAAAGGGAAAATGGTCCCAGGGCGTTTGGGAAGTGAGCGATGCTCCCCGTTATTTTGGCGCCAGCAACTGGGTTGAGCAGGACGGCAAGATAGTCTGGCAGAATACCACCGATGCGCCATTGCCTCGTCGTGAATATTCCAAACGTAGCGATTACAATATACTGCGTCGTACAAACCGGCTCGTGATCGACGGCGACAAAGGATATATTCATGAGCAGGATAATAAGAAGGTATTGCGTAAAAATGGCCAGGATGAGCTGATCGCCGAGGAGAAGGGCATAAACAGTTATGTACGCAAGCCCGACAGCGACTGCGATGCCGGCAGAGCTTACTGGGAGAAAACAAAAGACTACTGGAGCTCAGTGCGCAAGGTATGGGATGAATACCTGGCTACGCATGATAAAGTAACGCTTAAAAATAAAGTCGATGGCAAGGTGATGCACGATTACCTGTTTGCTATGGCCAAGGACTATTCGACAGGCAGCCTGAAGCCTGATGATACGCAAAAAAGCCTGCAGGACCTGCTGGGAAAATTCGTTGAACAGCTATAGCTGATACCCTATCCTGATCTGTAATTCCTGCGGAGCCGACGACCCTGTTTCAATATTTGGAACGGGATTGTCGGTTTCGTTTTTTAGCGAGTCGGGGCCGGGCCGCCATTTTCGCCTATCGGCGGCTCATTAAATATGGCGAACGATTTACCTGATCTGTTTTAAAAAAACCGACAGGATATGATTTGTATAAAAGACGCGAACATTCCGGGGAAGAGCCTTTCGGGCGTAAACGGTTTCCCGTCGCACTACGTTGTTTTTATAACTAATGGCAAAACAAGCGTATAGTTCGTTTATATTTTTTTCCGGAAGCGGCGAAGCATAACCCGTGACGGATATGCCCCAATCCGCCGAAAACAGGCCGGTTACCGCGACAGCCATTTCTGCTGCGACCCTTTCAGAAACACAATTGGTATCTATTGCATGAACAGGATCGATATGCAGATGTCGCGCTTTTTGCCCGAGGTTATAAACCGTTATTCCTCCCTGAAAAAAACCCAACGCATCTTCTGCAAGAGACAAAGCAGATTGAAGATCTCCTGCCGTAACGCTTTCCGCAACCGCCGCCGTTTGATGCTGCAGGAGGAGGATATCCCTGATCCGGCGGACGGTTTCAAAATTGATCTCGTTATAGTTATTGTCCATTTGTATAAGGAAAAATTACAATTAGCAGGCCATGCGTTATCGCTATGTCAGGGGGCAGATGAAAATTTCGTAAGGGATGTGAAGTCAGGAAAGATGGATATTATCAACGTGATGGATCGGTAATGGGTTAACGAAGAATGAACGAAGGATTAACGAAGGATAATAAAGACCGCTGCGTTGTTTTGTACGCCCAGGAAGGCGGTCATAACCTTAAAATCCCGCCTGTTTTGTTGAATATCTTCTACAATATATTGCCGAAGAACAATTTTTTCCTTTTCCGAAATATTCAATCCCGAATTCGTAAACAAGGTTGATATATAGACGATAATTTTGATCAACATTAAAGTGTTACGATCCTGAATGGAGGGCAAATTCCGCTTTTGCAGATGGTTCGATTCCATCCGTAACCACCTCTTTCATACAAGCAATCGTTAAATCACCCTTTGTTTCTACAAGGGGTTTTTTAATTTTAGGGTTCACAAAAATTGCTAGCTGAGCTTCGCTTTTTTTCTTTTTCCGAGCTTTCTCTTTCCAACAATTCCGCCATCTTTTATAATTCCCGGCAAAGCTTTATATAATGGGGTCGATATTGGCGAGCAGCGCCGCGTTAATAATCCCTATGGCGCAGGCCTCAGATGAAAATGTCGTACTCATTTTGCGGATACCCGGCTAATCAGTTTTTTTTCTTCCTTTTGAAGTAGACAACAATAATGCGGGTAAAAATACCAGGTTGGTAAAAGTGGCCATTACCAGCGTCAGCGATGTGAGCCAACCCAGCGCCTGCGTGCCGCCGAAGCCGCTGAAGCAAAAAATGACAAAACCGGCGATCAGGACCAGCGAAGTATAAATAATGCTGATGCCTGTTTTATGAATGGTATCAATGACCACCTGGATAGAAGGAGCTCCCCCGCTTTTTAATTCCTGGGCAGAGGCTTTTCGTTCCTGTTTATAGTTGACCAGGAACCGGATGGTAATATCTATGGCAATACCCAGGGCGACAGAAAACACCAGTACGGTAGAGGGCTTGATCCTTATGCCAGCCCAGCCCATTACGCCTGCGGTGATGACCAGGGGAATAATATTGGGCGCCAGCGAGCACAATAGTATTCTGAAAGACCTGAACAGGTACAACATGCACAGGGCGATGAGCAAAAATGCCCAGAGCACGCTTTCCTTAAGCCCGCTGATGATAAAGGAAGAGCCTTCGAGGAAGGTAACGCTGGAGCCTGTCAGCTCTATATGATAAGAAGCGGTATCAAATATTTTCCGGCTTTCCTGGTCGATGGTCGACAATAAGGCTTCTAATTCGCGACTGCCGATATCCGCCATATTTGCGCTGATACGGGCGCGTTGCCGGCTGCTGTCCATAAAGCTGGACACCAGCTTATTGAAATTATTGTTTCTTGTCGCGCTATCCTGTTTGCCCGGCGCCAGGTACTGCGCCAGAAAAGCAATATCAAATGAATTGGGCAATGCATAATTGGCGCTGTCGCCATTATAGTAAGCTTGTTTTGCAAACTTCATTCCCTCCACAATGGAAAGCGGGCGTGTCATCTCCGGTCGCTGCGCGATAAAGGCAGACAGCTGGTCGATCTTTTCAAAATTCTTCAGCGGATTGCTGCGTAGCCCGTTCTTTCTTTTGGTATCCACGATGATCTCCAAAGGCATCACTCCCTTGAAATTCTTTTCAAAAAATTTCAGGTCCGTATAGATCTTATCTGTTTTGGGAAGATCGTCTACAATAAACCCTTCGGCTTTCAACCGGAATATGCCCGCTATGGAAAAAACCAGGATGATGCCGGTAGCGAGATAGATCAGCTTACGGTAGTTCAACGACCATATCTCCAGCCGGTCAAGTATATTCAATAGCCATTTGTTGTTTAAATAGCGGGTATGACGGGGCTTGGGACAGGGTAAGAAACTCAGGGTCGCAGGAATGACGATCAGTGAAATGAAGAACAGCGCAAAAATATTTATGCCGGCTACCACGCCAAACTCTTTCAGGATAGCGCTTTTGGTGAGCGCAAAAACGGCAAAGCCGATAGCGGCGGCAATATTACAGAACAGGGTGACCACGCCCATCCTGCTGATCATCTCGAACAATGCCGCTTTTTTGATATCGTTGGGCGGCATGCCGGGGCGTTCCAGTTCTTTAAAGGCGCTATGGTATTTGTTGAGAAAATAAATGCAGTTGGGAATGCCGATCACTACGATCAATGGCGGAATAAGCGCATTAAGCAAGGTAATGCTGTATCCGAACAAGTGCATGGTTCCAAGGCTCCATAGCACGCCCATCACCACTACCGAAAGCGATAGCAGCATAGCGCTGAAACTCCTGAAAAAGGCCAGCAGGATAAAAGCCGATAATACAACAGATCCGAACAGGAACCATTGCATTTCACTGGCTACGCGGGTAGCCATATTGGTCCTGATCAACGGGAGGCCGCTATAATGCATGTCCAGCGAATGGCGTTGACCAAAAGCCTGCGCGGCGTCTACAATATCTTTTACGACATCATTTCTTTTTTTAGAGTTCAACACCGTTTTATTGATGCTGATGCCTATCAGGTAGGCGTCAGTAGAGGGGTTGTAGAGTAATCCCTGGTAAAAAGGAAGGCTGAGAAAAACCGCCTTGGCGCTGTCGATGGTCTCCTGTGTAAGAGGGGCTTTGGGAAAAGCAGCAACCGGCCTTAACTGCTGGGTGAGCGTATCTTTCACGAGGTTTGTCGCGCCGGGAACGCTCAACACTCCCTCTACGGCCTTAATGGTTTTCAGGGTATCCGCAAGAGCGGAAAAATCGTTGAACAGCGATTGTTCGTATACGCGTTCGGTCTGGAAGCCGATCACCATCAGGTTGCCGTCTTCTCCAAACTCCTGCCGGAACTCCTGGTAAGCGATATATTTCGGGTTGTCGACGGGGATGGCGCGCGTAAATTCATAACTCATCTGCACCTGCGCCGCATGATAGGTCATGAAGGCCGTAACGCCTAAAACAGTAATTAATAAGGCTACCCTGTATCGTAAAACAAAACGCGCTATTCTTCCCCACATCTGCGTGTGTATTATTTCCGGTGAATAAATGGCAGCCGCAAAGAAACTTATTTTGAAGGGATCGACGAAGTTTATTTCATTTTTTAACTGGTACCTTTGAAGGCGATAAGCTAAGGGTCGAATTAATCATCACGGCGGATTCCTCATTCATTTGCGGCGCAATGCACCACAAAACTAAAGGTATAATATTGAAAACGACGAAGTATGGCGAAACCAGCGTCATCGCGAACATATATACCGAGTTATTTGGCATACAATCCTACCTGGTGAATGGCGTCAGGGGCATGTCTAAAAAGGGGGGGATCAAGCCCAATCTTTTTCAACCCGCCGCTATCCTCGATATGGTAGTCTATCATAATGAACTGAAGAATCTGCAGAGGATAAAAGAATTTAAATGGGACCGGTTATACAAACATCTGTTTTTTGACGTGTTTAAAAACTCCGTAAGCTTGTTTATGATCGAGCTTTTGCAAAGAAGCCTTAAACAACCCGAACCGAATACAGATCTGTTTCATTTCATTGAAGACGCTTTTGTTGGTCTCGATGAATCCAGCGAAGCCGTTGCCGCCAACTACCCGCTGTATTTTGCGCTGCACCTCAGCAGCTTTTACGGTTTTCGCCTGAGCGACAGGTATTCCGACCGGCTTCCGGCGCTCGATTTAAGAGAAGGCGAGTTTGTCGCTGAAATACCCGCCCACCCTTATTTCCTGGAAGGCGAATACAGCCGGCTGACATCTATGCTGTTAAAGGCGATGCAGCCTCATGAACTGGCCGAAATAAAACTGAACCAGGAAAAAAGAAGAGTATTGCTACACGCTTATGAAACGTATTATGCGCTGCATATACAGGATTTCGGAACGCTGAAAACCCTTCCGGTGCTGGAAGCGATATTGTCCTGAAATGCGATCTACGATTGTGCCAATACCGCAACGACGATACCGGCGCTGGAAGCGATATTGTCCTGAAACACGCTTGTTCAGCTTCTCGAAAAAAAACTTCTTAAGAGAATAAAACCCGGATCAGCGAACCGTTTTCGGGAAACCTATTTAACCACTTCTTCAAGCTTCTCCATCAGCTCGGCCCCTCTTAATCCTTCTGCAATGATCACTCCCTGCGGGTCGATCAGCACATTATAAGGAATGCCCTCGAATTTGAAGATATCCACCGAAGCGCTGTTCCAGTAAGCCAGATCGCTGATATGCGTCCAGTCTAAATGGTCTTCTTTGATCGCTTGCAGCCAGTCGGACTTTTCTTTGTCGAGCGAAACGCCGAGGATGGTGAAATTTTTGTTCTTGAAGGCATTATACGCTCTGACCACGTTGGGGTTTTCTACCCTGCACGGCCTGCACCAACTTGCCCAGAAATCGACCAGTACATATTTCCCTTTAAAAGAAGAGAGCGAGATGCTCTTGCCATTCGCGTCGGGCATGGCGAGCTCAGGCGCCTGCTTTCCAACCCAGGAAGTCTGTTGCGTCTGCGCGATGGCCGTCTTTCTGATATCGAGTTGTTTTTTGAGGAATTGAAGACTGGTATCAGACGGGTATTTTCCGATCATCTTGTCGAGCGAAGATTCGTACTCGTTTTCAGGAAGGGTATTGGATCCTGTGCCAAGCACAAAAGCCGCTACGATTGGATGTTCAATAGAACTGAGGAAGGTCTTAAGATAATCGTTTACCGCCGTCAGGGAATTGTTTTTCTCGTTAGTGGCTTTCAGCAGCAGGCTGTCTGAGGCATTGTACATTTTCAGGCTGTCCAGCTTTTTAAACGTATCGTTGGCGGCATTGCTTTTTTCGCTATAGCCAAAAATAAAATCGCGCAGCTGGGCGCTGGCGGCGGAGCCTTCAACGGTATAATATTTGTCTTTATCAGCCAGGTCTATGGTAAGCCTGATCTCATTATTGTCGTTCACCAGGGGGATCATCGGCCCGTTCTCGATCATCACGTCATACAGCCCTTCGCCTTTTACCTGGCCTTTCAGGACAAAAGTATTCCGGCTGGAAGTAATATACACACTGTCCAGCTGCACAGGAGCCGTCTCATTGCCGAAGGGGATCTCGAAGAGAAAAAGCTTCAGCGAATCGTTTCTGAACGTTTCAGGAAACTGCGCCATGATAGCCTCTACATTTTTTACTTCCCCGCTAACGGCGAGCGAACCTGTTTTGGTTTGTTTACAGGAAATAAGGGCGACCAGCGCTGCGATCATCCCTATCAGTTTGTATTGAATTTTCATAAATAATGTTTCGTAGTAAAACAGCGGCTTTGTTTTAGCCGCCAATAGCGTTAATAATTTTTATCAGGATTGTAATTTCTTTAATAATACCTCATTAGTAAGTTTGGGATCCGCCTTTCCTTTAGACGCTTTTTTCACCTCGCCTACAAATAATCCTATCAGTCCTTTTTTACCCTTTTTATATTCCAGCACTTTATCGGGCATCCTGTTCAGCGTTTCTTCCACCCAGGCTTCCACGCTGGCTTCGTCCGCATCCTGCGCAAGGTTTTTTTCCGCCATGATGTCGCGCGCTGTTTTATGAGGAGCTTTGATAAGCTCGGGGAAAATAGCGGAGGAGGCGACGGAGAAACTCAGTCTGCCTTCATCTGTAAGGCTGATCAGGTCGCCTATTGCGGAAGGCGCAAGAGGAAGATCGGCGATCGCCATCCCGTTCTCGTTCAAATAAGATTTTACCGGTCCCAGCAGCCAGTTTGCCGCCGCCTTATGGTTAACAGACAACTTTGCGAGTTCCTCAAAATAATCCGCCAGCTCTTTTTCCGCCGTCAATGCCCGCGCATCGTATTCGGGTAAACGAAAATGCTGGGTATACTGTTTTATTCTTTCTTCCGGCAACGCGGGGATAGATTTCCGGATAGCCGATATCGCGTCTTCCGTGATCTCAAAAGGCGCCAGGTCGGGATCGGGAAAGTACCGGTAATCATTCGCTTCTTCTTTGACGCGCAACGCAAAAGTGGTTCCATTCACTGCGTCAAAGCTCCTGGTTTGCTGTACAATGGTTCCTTCTTCCTGCAGGATGCGTATCAGCCGCGCCGATTCATATTCAATGGCGCGTTTTACATTCCGTATGGAGTTAAGGTTTTTTACTTCCACCTTCGTGCCCAGCTTACTATCGCCTTTTAGCCTGACGGAGATATTGGCGTCGCAGCGCATACTGCCTTCTTCCATATTGCCGTCGCATACTTCGAGATAACGAAGCAGTTTACGAAGTTCGGTAAGATAGGCGTAAGCGTCGTCGCCGCTGCTGAGGCAGGGCTCGGTAACGATCTCCACAAGGGGCACGCCCGCGCGGTTATAGTCCACGCAGGTAGAAGTTTCGTCGATATCATGCAGGCTTTTTCCGGCGTCTTCTTCCAGGTGAATGCGGTTCAGCTCAATATTTTTCTCTCCTTCTTCGGTTTTAATGATCACATAGCCGCCGACGCATACAGGCGTGGTATGCTGGGAGATCTGGTATCCCTTGGGCAGATCCGGATAAAAATAATTTTTGCGGGCGAAATAGTTTTTCCCCGTGATAGCGCAATGGCAGGCGATGCCCAGCTTGACGGCGTATTCCACCGCTTTTTTATTCAGTAGCGGGAGAGAGCCGGGATGTCCCAGGGTAATAGGGCTGATATGGGTATTGGGATCGCCTCCAAACTGGGCGCTGTCGCCGCTGAATAGCTTGCTGGCGGTGAGCAACTGGGCATGTACCTCCAGCCCGACAACCGTTTCGTACGATCCTTCATTGATCATTAGTCTGCTTATTTAAAGCCGGCATTTTTCCCGGCTATTTTCCGAACCGCAAATTTACCGCATTCCGGCCATTCCTTAGCCTTTATACCCTGAATATTCCGGATGCTGTGAAAGCGGCTGGGCGCCTATATCTGTCATTCCTTAACTTTTATGTTGCATGTCCTTAAAGCTAAATAAATCTGGGAACGCGTCGCATGACGCACGAATACATAACCAGCATGTTCCTTAAGCTGGATAGAGACCGGATTCCATAGTTTTTTGAGAGGGCTATTTTATCCGAGGTAATCTTTCTTAAGCGGTTGGATCAATCATTATGACGCCGGATCGACTTTTCTGACGGTTGCTTGAATCTACTGCATCTGGTAAACGCCGGTTGAATTTTATTAGAGAGGCGTCCAGGAAGAGCGCCGGCAAATAGCTTTCTTGTACGCGACAATTAAATTGCAAAAAGAGAAGGGGCTGTATCAAAGGTCGCGATACAGCCCCTTTTTATTCGGACCCTGATGAGATAAATTTTGTTTACGCAATCCCCAGGGCATTCTTGTGCTTTTAAGTCGTCCTGTTATTACAGGTTGGCGGTCTTGAGCTTTTTAGGCGTTTTTAGTTCAATGGTCTGAGCCTTGCCATTGCGGTTAAGCTGGACTTTTACAGAAGATTTATCCTTTGTTTCCTTGGAGGCTTTGATAAGATCGTCTACTGTTGCGATATTGCTTCCGTCATAGGCTGTAATGATATCGTCTTTTTTAATGCCTGATTTCTCAGCAGGCGAATCCTTGTCGATATCCAATACTTTTACGCCTTTCCCTTCTTCCGTATCCTGCGCCTTGATGCCCAGGCGCGGCTTGCTGTCTAAGGAGAACAGGCGATCCAACTCACCCCTGTCAAAATTAAATCCCCGTGGCAGCATGTTTCCGGGGCCTTCCGGCTTATTAGGGCCAGGCATATCCTTTCTTTTGTCCAGGATGGCTGCGGCGGTATGCTCTTTTCCGTCCCGCAGGTAATTAATGGTTATTTTTTCATCGGGCTTCATTTTTCCAATGGTTTCGGACAACTGGCGGGGAGAGCTGATGGCGATATCGTTTATCTTGACGATGATATCGCCTTTTTTCAA
>JAEUVR010000001.1 GCA_016786785.1 Chitinophagaceae bacterium | reverse complement strand
AGCACCGGCGCCAACGGGGAATATGCTTTATCCCTGGCGGATGGGAATGTGGTATTAGTGTTTACCTATGTGGGATATGTTGCGCAGGAAATACTGGTGAAAGGGCAGGGTACGGTGAACGTGATCCTGAAGGAAGAAGATAAATCGCTAAATGAGGTAGTGGTGATCGGTTACGGAACCGCTAAAAAAAGCGATCTGACCGGCGCCGTAACCCGGGTAGACGGCGAAACTTACAGGGATCAGTCTATGACGCAGCTGACAGATATGCTGACCGGCACGGTGGCGGGATTTAACGCTAACCAGAGCAATGATGCTGCAGGCGGGGGAAACCTCCAGATCCGTGGCCCGAAATCATTAAATGCTTCTACCGAACCGATGATCGTATTGGACGGCGTGATATTTAACGGCAGCATCAGCGATATCAACCCTTCCGATATTAAAACAATCGATATCCTGAAAGACGCGAGCTCTGCCGCCGTATTCGGCGCGCGGTCGGCTGCGGGCGTATTGATGATCACCACCAAAAAAGGAGAACTCGGAAAACCGGTGATCACTGTTTCTAGCGACCTCGGACTTACCGAAGCGGCCAATGACCTGAAGCCCTATGATGCCAAGGGGTATCTCGACTTTCGCAGGGATGTGTTGAGGGCTTATAAAACAGGCAACCCCGATTATTATTTCCAGGATCCCAACAATCTCCCCGAAGGGATCAGCATAGAGCAATGGCGCAATGCGAGTCCCAATCCGCAGCAGGACAATATCAGCGAATGGCTCGGACGCCTGCGTTTTTTCCAGGTAGAATCGAACAATTACCTGGCGGGGAAAACGGTGGACTGGTACAATAAAGTGATCAGGCCGGGGCTTCGTCAGAACTATGATATCAGCATCGGCGGCGGACTCGACAGGTTTACTTATTATTGGTCGGTCGGGTACACCAATAATGAAGGGGTGGTTCTCGGCGATAAATTCTCTACCGTCCGCTCCCGGTTAAATCTGGATTTCAAAGTGACCGACTGGCTGAATATTGGCATGAATTCTCAACTGGCGTCCCGTGATGAAAGCGCGGTCCCTGCCAGTCCGGGTTGGATGCTTTTAATGAGCCCTTACGGATCGGAATATGATGAAGAGGGAAAATTAAAATGGTATCCAAATGATTATAATGTTGAAAACCCGCTGATCAATTATTACGCGCAGGATAAGTTTCGCAAAATAAACAGTTTGTTCGCTTCCCTGTATGCCAGGGTAAAACTTCCGCTGGGTATAGAATATAAGCTGTCCTTCCAGCCGAGATACCAGTTCCTGAAAGATTATAATTTCTGGCCCTCCGCAACGATCGTCGGCGGAGCAACGCATTCAAAAGGGTACGGCAGCCGGGAAGAAGGGTCTCAGTACGAGTGGATACTGGATAATCTCCTTCATTGGAATAAAACGATCGGCGCGCATCATTTTGATCTCACCCTGCTCTATAGCGCGGAACACAATAGGAACTGGTCGTCCCTGATGACCAATGAAACATTCCTGCCTAATGAGAACCTTGGGTATAACGGGTTGCAATTTGGCACCAATCCCTCGCTTAGCAATAACGACGCGCAGATCACCGGCGATGCTATAATGGGGCGTTTAAACTATACCTTATTGAATAAATACCTGTTTACGGCTTCCATCCGAAGGGACGGCTACTCTGCATTTGGTAAAAAGAACCCCCGCGCGGTTTTCCCTGCCGCCGCCTTTGCCTGGAAGATATCGGAGGAAGATTTTTTTGATGTTGACTGGATCAGCCAGTTGAAACTAAGGGTATCCTGGGGCGTGAACGGTAATCGTGAGATAGGCCCTTATGCAGCGCTCGCCCAGGTAAGTTCTAATTTATATTACGATGGCACAAATGTTCAGATGGGCGTGTTCAACAGTTCGCTGGCGAACTATAACCTGGTTTGGGAAAAAACAAAGTCGACCAATATCGGCCTGGACATAGGTTTGCTAAAGAATCGTTTGGAGATCAGCGCGGAATATTACGACATGACCACCACCGATCTGTTGATGAACCGACAGCTTCCTGCGCTTACCGGGTTTACGGACATCACCACTAACCTGGGCGAATTAGGAAATAAGGGATTTGAGATGAGCGTGAACTCCATCAATATAGACCGGTCATCCTTTAGCTGGAAGACCCATTTTATCTTCTCCCTCAATAGGAACAAGATCAAAAAATTATTCGGCGATTATGAAGAAGTAATGGTCGATGGAAAGACGGTTCGCCGGGAAGTGGCGGATTATACCAATGAATGGTTCCCCGGGCAGGCGATTGACAGGATATGGAATTATAATATTGCCGGCGTCTGGCAGGAAAATGAAGCGGAGGAAGCAAATAGGTATTCGTTATCCCCCGGCGATTATAAGGCGAGAGATATCGATCAGAACGGCGTTTATGAAGCCCTGACGGACAAAATGTTTATCGGCTATACCCAGCCCCGTTACCGGCTCGGCTTAAGAAATGAGTTTGCTTTTCTGAAACATTTTGCCGCATCTGTTTTTATCCGCGCCGATCTCGGGCACATGGGCGCGTTTGAAGATGCGCTACGGCCTTCTTCAGAAACATTCGATAAACGGAATGTTGTGGCATTGCCTTACTGGACGCCTGAGAACCCGATCAATGATTATCCCCGTTTAAATACCAACAGAAGTCCCTATGGCGGCGGTATCATGATTTACAAACCGCGCTCTTTTGTGAGGATACAGGATATCTCGCTGTCGTACCAACTGTCCGATGCCTTGGTACGGAGGATAAACCTGAATAACGCGCGCATATTCGCATCAGTGCGCAACCTGTACAGCTTTGATAAATGGCCCGGCTGGGATCCCGAATCGGCCAACAATGCGCCGATGCCCCGGACATTCAGCGCAGGCTTTTCCTTTTCCTTATGATGATGCGTAAACCATTAAACAGAAACAAATGAAACCGAACAGCATACATATAAATATACAGGAAGATAGACAACATGGCGCTATCCTTCCGCAGGCAAAGCTTTTGGCGGCGGAAGGCCAATCATTGAAAAAAATTTTTGTACGGATAAAACCGATGATAAAGTTCCGGATGGTATTCGCCTTATCCCTGCTGCTTGTGTCGTCCTGCTCCAAAAAATGGTTGGAGCCTGAACCGCTTTCATTTTTTAGCCCGGAGAATGTATATGTGAGTAAAGCCGGTTTTGAATCCTTGCTGGTCACCATGCGCAAGGACCTGAAGAATGAAAATACCGGCGCTATGAATTACCTGGTGATGGATAACGCCTCTTCCGACCTGGGCTCTCCCTGGTCGCAACTGGATTTTTATAAACTGACGCCGAATACCGACGTCTACTACCGGTTCCTGGCGATGTTCGATGCCGTCTATGCCAGCATAAAAAATGCCAATGTATTGATATCTCGGATAGACAATATCGAATGGGAGAACGAGAGCGACAGGAATGGCCTGCTGGCAGAAGCTTACTGGCACCGCGCCTACTGGTATTATCGCCTGATCAACGCTTATGGCGACGTTCCCTTTGTAGGAGAGGAACTAACCGACGCCAAGCTTGATTTCTATACCCACAGCAGATGGGCAATACTGGACAAGATACAGTCTGATCTTGAGTTTGCCGTGCAATGGCTTCCCGAAAGGGCCGCTCCGGGAGTGATCTCCAGGGGCGCCGGCAATCATTTGCTGGCAAAAGTATATCTTGCCAACCTGCAATTTGATAAGGCCATAGCCGCCGCCACCAGCGTGATCAACGGCCCCTATGCCCTGATGACTTCCCGGTTCGGCGTATCGGCAAATGATCCTTCCCGCAACCTGATATGGGATTTGCACCGGCCCAAGAATTTTAATAACGCCCAGAACACAGAAACCATCTTAGCGACGGTAGATCGTTTTGAAGCCCCTCCGGGAGCTAAGTCTGCCGGACTTTTTACCATGAGGATGTATAATCCTGCCTGGTTTCAGAATATCGTACGAGATAGCGAAGGCAAGGTAGGGATGGTAGCGGGAGGTCCCATGTACGATTCATTGGGAAGAGGAAATGCAAATGTGCGCCTAAGTCCTTTTTATCAATATGATCTCTGGAACGACGGCGGCCATACCTGGAATAATACAACCGATCTCCGGAGAAGCGATATCAACTGGGTCGATCTCCATGAGATCTTATACAACAACCCCGCTTCTGTTGATTATGGAAAACCGGTGAACAAGGCGTTTTTACAGACGCCCCAGGATTCTATTTATGCATTGTACGCCATCCCGCATTACATCATGTATGTGCCGATGGACGATCCTATGGCAGTGCCGGTTGGCGGTAATGGCGACTGGTACGTGTTCCGCCTTGCAGAAACCTACCTGCTGAGAGCGGAAGCCTATTACTGGAAGAACAATGCTTTTGAAGCCGCCAGGGATATCAATATGGTAAGGGCGCGCGCCCAGGCTTCGCCTATCGCCGAAGCAGACGTCGACATAGACGCCATTATGGACGAACGCGCGCGCGAGCTTTTTGCCGAAGAGCCCAGGCATGGCGAACTGGTAAGGGTTTCTTATATATTGGCAAAACTGGGTCAGGGCGGGTATAGCCTGACAAATTTCAGCGAAAAAAATTACTATTACGATAGGGTGATGAAGTACAATATCCTGTATACCCAGAAAGTGGAGCGGTTGGGAAATATTGCCAATATAGCCCCCTTTCATGCGCTATGGCCGATCCCTTCGGAGATCATCCTGGCCAATACGCTGGGAGTGATCAATCAGAATATTGGATACGACGGCGCGGGAAAAAATGTTCCGCCGCTTACGACGATCGATTAATAAAGATGTTGATCCTTGCCCGCCGGGTTGTTCTTCGTTGAAAGACGAGGATCGATCCGCGGGTAAGGTTTTTGAATAAATGACGTTCAAAGAATGGAGGAACCGGGATCCGGCAGGGATTTTTGAATAATGCCGCCTGAAGAGAGTTCTTCCATGGCTTTAACTGAAGATAAATTGTCTTATTTTACAGTAAGAAAAGCATGATGATGGCGCTGCCCGCGAGGTAATGAAAAAGATTTATCAAACATACCACGACGCTGAATTGCTGCAATGCATTTCAGAAAACGACGAAGGGGCGTTTAGCGAGATCTATCGCCGGTATGCCGCTCAGATGTTCATTACTGCATTTAATATTCTTCGTAGACGGGCGGGGGCTGAAGATGCGGTGCAGGATATCTTTATAACGCTATGGAAACGGAGGAGCGGACTGCAAATCGATTCGCTGAAAGCATACCTGCGCCAGGCTGTTCGTTACCGGGCCCTCAGGATGTATAAGGATGAAAAGAAAGACGATTCCTTTTATGCAAGGCTTGCGCAGGCGACCAGCGATATCTTACAGGACGACCCGGTGATATTCAGGAATATTCAACAGCTATTGCAGAAAATAATTCTTACGCTTCCCCGCGATCAGCAGCTTATTTACCGCTTGCATCGTGAACAGCGCCTGACCTATGCTGAAATAGCCAAGCGCCTGGATATCTCGGTTAAAACCGTGGAGAAAAAAATGTCTAAATCGCTAAAGTCTATCCGCCCGCAACTCGACAAGCTGCTGTTTCTGATACTGGCGTTTACCGCCGGCTTTTGATCCCGCTGAAAAAGGCGCTCCACGATCCTTCGAACCGGTTTTTGAAGCTGTTTTGTACATATAGAGCGGATTTTGCGCTTATCTTCCCTTTAAAGTATTTAGCGTCTGTCTCGCTGCGAGAGAAAGGCGTCCTTCTCCCCGGCATGCGCTATTTTCCGGGCCTGTTCCACCGAATCCCGCCTTCGGGACCGGCGTTTCTTTGGGTAGCGCCTCCCATCCGGGACAATGCTCGTGCCGCCGCCTTTCACCACAATATTGCCGCCGCCCGCCTGGTTCCGGGGAATTATTCCTTCCGTCGCTAAAAATAATCCCGGAAAAGGTTGGATCTGAGTATTTTTTTTACTTTCTTTCGGCTCCAATTCTTCTGATATCCTATATCTGAAAAGGATATTTCCAAAGTCCTGAACTTTAATGTTGTTCGATTGGATATTTATAACCGCCCGGCTTGCATGAAGGCGGAAATGAATCTCCTCTTTTATGTCGCCGCTGCCGGTCCTCTATTGCCGGATACGTCGAAAGTATAAGCCCGGTCCTGATTCCAAATTCATTCTTCGTCATAACGGAAATCCATAGCCTGAAAATCCCCGAAGAAATCCTGAATCATATTTACGTTGAGAAACCCATTCGAGTTTCATTGAATTAAACGTGCTTATATATTTTAACGCGCTTGTTGTATTTATGATATGGATATCCCTGGGGAGAGTTTTGGTTATTGCCTACCTGTCGCTTATGTTATTCGGGGCGGGCGGCGTTTTCGCGCAGGGGTCTTCACATTCGGCGGTGGTGATAGATAAATATTCCGGTCAGCTGCTTAGCGGCGCTACCATTCAATTCCTGAATAGTAAGTTCAGCGCCAGCAGCGATTCCATAGGCGCCGTCGCCATTCCGAAGGATCTGTTTAAAAAGGAAGCCAGGATACTGGTGAGCATGATAGGATATAAACCCCATCAGTTGTCTGTGCAGCGTTTGAAAGGGCGCTCCATGATTGAACTGGAGCGCGATACCCAAATGCTCAGAGAGGTATTGATTACCGGCAATTCGCCGCTGGTAAAGGTCAACAGCCTGCAAATGGGCGTCGATATGATCACCGCCGCAGAGGCCAGGAAATTACCGGCTATCCTGGGCGAAGTCGATATTATCAAAATACTGCAGTTGAAGCCCGGCGTAAAAGGAGGAGGAGAAGGATTGTCCGGATTTTATGTGAGGGGAGGAGGGTCAGATCAAAACCAGATCCTTTTGGGCGATGTGCCGGTATATAACCCTAATCATTTGCTTGGATTGTTCAGCGTGTTTAACAATGACGCCATCCGGGATGTTAAACTGTATAAAGCCGCTTATCCCGCTAAATATGGCGGGAGATTATCTTCCGTGCTGGATATCTCTCCCCGCCCGGGCTCGATGGATTCGCTTGCGGTGTCGGGCGGCATCGGCGTATTATCTTCAAGGGTTTCCGTGGAATCGCCGATAGAAAAAGGGAGGTCTTCCTTTATCGTTTCCGTAAGACGCACTTATTTCGACATATTTACCGCGGTGCTCAACAAAGCCAACCGGGGGAAAGAGCATTACCAACCGATCCCCGATTATTTTTTTGATGATATCAATCTCCGGTCCGACTGGAAAATCAACGGGAACAATACGCTTTGGCTGACGGCTTACCGGGGCAGCGATCATTTTAATTCCGATCCGCAGTCGGCGACAGCGCTCAC
The DNA here is from genome assembly GCA_016786785.1 of Chitinophagaceae bacterium. Lineage (GTDB taxonomy): Bacteria > Bacteroidota > Bacteroidia > Chitinophagales > Chitinophagaceae > Flavitalea. The sequence goes on along the minus strand of JAEUVR010000001.1, from coordinate 9,697 downwards.
CTGGGGCAATCAACTGGGCTCGCTGAACTGGAAATCGTTATTGAATGATAAGGCCGCCATCGTCGGCACATTGTTTTATTCGGGGTACGATTACAAATTATTCAACAGCTATAGCTATAACAGTCTTGAACTTAAATCGGGCGTGCAAACCACGGGATTGAAAATAACGGCCAGCGCGCTTACCGAGGGGCCTCTGCGCTGGAGCCTGGGGATGGATGGTCAGTTTCATAAGCTGAATATCGGCGACTTCAGATCCTCTTCCGACCTGAGCGGCTATAATGTGGGCGAAAAAGCCAGGGGCAATGAATGGGGAGCGTTTATGCATACGGAATGGGATAATGGGCGCAAGCTGTCATGGTCCGGGGGATTAAGGGTTTCGGGTTTTTATGCAGGCAAAAAATTGCAGGTGAACATGGAGCCGAGGTTTTCGGCAAAGCTGAATATGGGCGAGAACGCCGCCCTGAAAGGCAGCTATACCAGGATGTACCAGTATCTCCACCTGGCTGCTTTAAGTTCATCGTCTATGCCGATTGACATGTGGTATCCATCCACGGACAAGACGCTTCCCGAATATGCCGACCAGGTTAGCCTTGGATGGTCGGAAGCGATCGGCAATAACCGTTTTTATTTTTCTTTGGAAGGCTACTACAAATGGATGAATAACCAGATCGCTTTTCGCGACGGCGCCAATATATTCGGCAACCCTAAGTTGGAAAATGATTTTGTGTATGGGAAAGGCAAAGCCTATGGCATAGAATCTTATATAGAAAAGAAAAACGGCAAAACAACGGGCTGGCTTGGATATACCCTTTCCTGGAGTTTAAGGATGTTCCCGGATATCGATAACGGAACGCCTTTTCATCCGCGCTATGACAGGAGGCACGATCTCTCGCTGGTATGTATGCATAAGATCAATAAAAGACTAAGCTTCAGCGGAAGCTGGATCTACGGATCGGGCGCGTATATTACCGTCCCTGTGGGAAGATTCATTTTTCAGGAACAGGCAGGCAGGCTTACCCGCAGCATTATCCCCGTATACGGTCAAAGAGGGAATTATCAACTGGCCCCTGTGCATCGACTCGACCTGAGCCTTGTCATCGCCCTGAAAAGCAAGAGAGGAAGCGAGGACCTTACCATCAGCCTGTACAATGCTTACAGCCGGCGCAACCCTTATTATATTTCATTTGAAGAAATGAACAATAAAGAAGGATACGTAACCTCCATTGAACCGACGGTAGTATCGCTATTTCCCGTATTGCCCGGCATTACCTATAATTTCAAATTTTAGCGGCATGAGGTTTTTGAGCATAGCTATACTGATCATGGCCATAAGCGCTTCCTGTCAAAAAAAGATAGAACTGCTGTTGCCCGCCTATGATTCGCAGATCACGATGGAAATGTACCTCGAACAGGGGGCGATCCTCAAGTGTTTGCTCACGGAGAGCCTGCCTTATACCGATACTGTCATTAACAGGCCCCTTGCCGATGCAACGGTGATATTCTCCGACGGCGTAACCAGCGACACGCTTCAGAATAAGGAATTGCACGATTGGGAATACGGAAGATGGTACAATTACGCGTTGCATAAAAGATTGACGGCGGATACCGCCAAGACTTATACGCTTACGATTACAGATAAGCAGAAAAGAACGGTTAAGGCTTCTACGCGGTTTAACCAGCGCCTGGTGTATATTGATAAGCTGATCAGTAAGCCGCTCGAACAGACCCCGGGCAGATACAGCGTGGGAGTAGTCATCCAGGACCCTCCCGATACGGAAAATTTTTACCGGCTGATGATCGCCAAGCAGCTAAATGATTTTAACGCTTCTCCAACAGACATGTATATGAGCGATCTTTCCTTTAACGGAAAATCATTCAGCATCTTTTCCGAAGAAGGCTACGCCAAAGGCGATACAGTGATCGTAAGGTTATACTCTTTGTTAAAGGAGCATTATGACTATGTTCAGTCCGTAAGAGGCGCGCGCCTCTCCAATTTTAATCCGCTGGTGCAGCCTGCGCAGATAAAATCAAATATAGAAGGAGGGTTGGGGATATTTGCCGCCATCCGGTTCGATCAAAAGCAGATCATCATTCGGTAACATAACGTCGTTGATAGCCGTTATGTTACCAAGCGTTGTTGTTATCAACCGGAAATTTAACGGATCTGGCCGTTTCCCCTGATGATCCATTTTTCCGTAACGAGCTTTTCCAAAGCAAAGGGACCGCGGGCGTGCAGTTTCTGGGTGGAAATGCCGATCTCCGCGCCCAGTCCGAACTCTTCGCCGTCTGTGAAACGCGTGGAAGCGTTGGTATAAACGGCTGCGGCGTCTACTTCTTTTACAAACCGGTCGCAGGCTTTCTTGTTTTCCGAAACGATCGCCTCGGAATGACGGGTGGAATATTTAGCGATATGCGATAATGCATCGTCAATGTCATCCACCAGTTTTACGGCGCATTTAAGGCTCAGGAACTCCATGCCGAAATGCTCAGGCCTGGCTTTGCGCAGGTAGGGATAACCGTTTAACAGCGGATAGGCTTCTTTATCGGAAAATATTTCTACCCCGTATTTTTCAAACGCCGGCTTAAGGCTGTTTAAAAATGGTTTGGCAATTTTTTTATCTACCAGTATCGCATCCGCGGCATTACATACGGAAGGGCGCGATACTTTTGCATTTACCACGATATCCAGCGCCTTCTTCAGGTCGGCGTTGGCTTCCACATATACATGACATACGCCTGCGCCTGTTTCAATGACCGGGACCAGGCTGTTTTTTCTCACGTAAGAGATCAACCCTTCGGAGCCGCGCGGAATGAGCACGTCGATATACCGGGTAGCGGTAAACATTTCCTGCACTACTTCGCGATCAGAGGGGAGCAGCAGCGCTGCATCGGGGTTGATGGCATGTTGTTTTAATACTTTTTTGATGATAGCAATGGCCGCCCGGTTGGTATGTTCGGCGTCGCCGCTTCCTTTCAACACGCAGGCGTTCCGGCTGCGCAGGCATAACGCCGCAATATCAAAGGTTACATTGGGCCTGGATTCATAAATGGCGCCTACCACGCCCAGGGGCGTTGAAACCTTCTGCAGCTGTAATCCATTGGGCAGGGTCCTTTTTGCTAAAATAATTCCGGTAGGGTCGGGGAGCTTGGCCACTTTTTTGATGCTGGCGGCAATTCCTTTTATCCTTTGTTCATTTAACAGCAACCGGTCGTTTTTGGGATTATCGGGCGCTTGTTTTGACAGGTCTTTTTGATTGGCTTTTATCAATGTGTCGGCCTGCCTCAGCGCCTCATCGCTTAATGAACGCAGCGCCTGCTGCATCTGAGCATTGCTTAACTGCTGTAAGCTGCCGGCTGCATTACGGGTTTTTATAATAAGAGGTAAAACAGATTTCATCGTACAAAGTTAGAATAAAACAATATCATCCGCATGGGCGGCGATCATATTCCTCTCTTTCAGCTTGCGGTTGATCGTCTGCGCGTCCAGCCTGGTCTTGGCTACGCCCAATATAACGCCTTCCTCATCTGTCAACTGCACCACTTCTCCTGTTATAAATTTTCCTTCAGCCTGCCGGATGCCGACGGTAAGCAGGCTTTTTCTCGATTGCAGGGCCTTGGCTGCGCCTTTGTCAATATGAATAGCGCCCAGCGTTACAGAACCGCTTGCCAGCCATTTCTGGCGGGCGTGCAGGTTAGACTTCTTCTTCGGAACAAAATAAGAGCCGTTTTTCTTTTCCAGGGCGGCCGTAAGCGGTCGTTCGCCTTTTAGCCCGCAGATCACTACGTTAATGCCCAGAGAGACGGCCAGCCGGGTAAAAGTAAGCTTGGAGATCATGCCGCCCAGTCCTGCCGCGCTTTTTTCTGTTTTTACATATTGCAGCACGGATGCGTCTACCTTATCGATAAGCGGGATTACCCTGCCCTCGTTATCCAGTAAGCCGCCTGCAGAAGTGCACAATATCAGGGAAGAAGCGTCGAACCCTATGGCGATCAGCGTAGCCAGCTCGTCATTATCTGAAAATTTAAGTTCTACATCGCTCACCAGGTCGTTTTCATTGACGACCGGTAAAATATTGTTTTCCCAGAATGTGGCGAAAGTTTGTTTGAGTTGTAAAAACTGTTTACGGTTAGAGAAATGCACTCTTTCACAAAGCGCCTGGGCAACCGTTATGCCATGACGTTGGAACTGCTGATGGTACAATTGGATAAGGATGGGATTGCCTACCGCGGCGGCGGCTTTTCGTTCGGACAGGGTTCCCTTGTAATGATTAAGGAATTTTTTCCCGCTTCCAACGGCGCCGCTGGATACCAACACAATATGATAGTCCTTCATAAGCTGCGCTATTTCATCCGCCACTTTTTTAATAATATTGGCGTCTATATTCCCCTCGGCATTGCTGATCAAGGCTGTTCCTAACTTTACGACTAAAACTTTCCTGGACATTTATGCAATCTTTAAAATATGCTGATGATAAAAGATCGGGTAAAGGTAAAGCGCAAAATATTAATGCGCTCAACAGGGCAGGGTTCCTGTAAAAGACGTTATATTTAATAACGACCTGATGGAGCGCTTGAGGGGGCGAATGAACCGAGGCCGTTGACGCGAGCTGGCGTACAGCCTGCGCGGCCGTTTGAAATTGGGTTTTCGTATAAACCGGGGTCATTGACAGACCCGCGCATGTTGACGGCGGCGGGAAGGCTGTTCGCTGCATGTTTTTCCGCGAATAAATCAGGATGCTACAGGATGGTTAATACGGATAAAAATCATTTATTGCAGTAAACGTTTTGTTTTAGTATTGATTGCTGATAAATAAAAATGACGCCATAATGAAAGGGAATGCCGCGCTAGCGCCGATCGCTGTTTTTTTTGTCTTACTGATTGCCGTTTCTTGTTCCGATAATAAACCGGCGCCCGAAAAAACAGATCCCAAAACAGAAAAACTTACGCTTCTTCCCGGCTTCAGGGCCGAACACCTGTACAGCCCATCGGAAAATGAAATGGGATCCTGGGTGTCCATGACCTTTGACGATAAGGGCAGGATGATCGCTTCCGATCAGTATGGCTACTTATACAGGCTGGAACTGCCTGCCATAGGAACGGATTCTATTGCGTCGAAAGTGAAGGTAGAAAAACTGAAGTTTAATTTAGATACCGCCGGCGCCGCCCCGCCGGAAAAACTGGAAATGGGTTATGCGCAGGGCTTGCTATGGGCTTTTAACAGCCTGTATGTAGTGATCAACCGTTATGACAATGATACGATCTTAAGCAGGGGCAGCGGCTTGTACCGTCTTCAGGATACGGACAATGACGATCAGTTTGATAAGATCACCCTGTTGAAACAAATGTCGGGATATGGAGAGCATGGACCTCATAGCGTAGTCTTGTCCCCGGATAAAAAGTCTCTATATGTAATTGCTGGCAACTTTACCAAGATACCCGAAATGAACGCTTACCGGAACTTTCCCGATGAGCAGATAGACAACCTGCTTCCGCTTATCAAAGATCCTAACGGTCATGATAATACGGTGGGCAGGCATGGCGGGTGGATAGCTCATGTTGATTCGACAGGAAGCTATTGGGAGCTGATCAGCTCAGGTTTTCGCAACGCATTCGACCTGGCGTTTAATGACGAGGGCGAAATGTTTACCTATGATTCGGATATGGAATGGGATTTCGGAACGCCCTGGTACCGCCCTACGCGCGTCTGCCATGTCACCAGCGGAAGCGAATTCGGCTGGCGCCCCGGCACGGATAAATGGTCGCCCGTATTCCCCGATAACCTGCCCGCTATCCTGAATATCGGCCAGGGATCGCCTACCAATGTTACCTATGGAGGCAATGCCCGTTTCCCGGAAAAATACCGTAAGGCTTTGTTTGTGTTTGACTGGAGTTTCGGCATTGTATATGCTGTTCACCTGAAACAGGCCGGCGCTTCTTACCAGGCCGAAGGAGAAGAATTTATTTCCGGCTCGCCCCTGCCGCTGACCGACGGTTCTGTAGGCCCTGATGGCGCCCTGTATTTTCTCACAGGGGGGCGCAGGTTGCAGTCCGATCTTTACCGGGTATACTATACCGGCGATCTCAACAATACCCCGGAAGCCGCTCCTGCAATTACCGCAGAACAAAAACTGCGCAGGGAACTGGAAGCCTATCATGGCAAACCACAGGCCGGCGCAGTGGATTTTCTCTGGCCTCATTTAAAACATCCCGACAGGTTTGTCCGCTACGCGGCCCGCATAGCGCTGGAACACCAGCCGGCGGATGAATGGAAAGAAAAAGCCTACCAGGAGAAAGACCCGGTAACGGTAATACAGGCGGGTATTGCCCTGGCCAGGAAAGCAAAAGCAAAGGATAAGGATCACATCATAAAAATGCTCCTGGGGGTCGATTATGGCGCATTGTCCGAGTCGCAGCAAATAGATCTCACCCGCGCCTTTGAACTGGTCTTTGCGCGTATGGGCATGCCCGATGCCGCCGGTAAGGCGGCTGCGATAGCCTATTTCAACCCCCGCTATCCCGCCAACGGAGGCAATGAGCTGAACAGGCAACTGAGCAAGCTATTGGTTTATCTCGGCGATCCACAGGCGGTGGAAAATACAATGGCTATCCTGCCGGGAGCCAAAGATGACAATAGCGCGGGCCAGCAGACGCTTACCAATTCTTCCGATCTGATCATGCGAAACCCTCAGTACGGATTGGATATTGCCGGTATGCTTGCTAAACTGCCGCCTTTACAGCAAACTTATTACGCTACCGTATTGAGCTCCGCCAAAAGCGGGTGGACGCCCGAGTTGCGGGAAAAATATTTTAAATGGTATTACGACGCCTTCGGCTACAAGGGAGGCCATAGTTTTGTCGGGTTCATCAACGGCGCGAGGAAGATGGCGTTGGAAAATACGCCAAAATCACAGCAGGCATACTACAATACCATTTCCGGCGATTCCCTGGTGGTCGGCGCCGTAGCAGGTCCTAATGCCAGGGCGATCAAACCCAAGGGGCCGGGTAGAAGATGGACGCTGGACGAAGCGGTGAAAGTGGCGGATAGCGGCATTGTGCAGCGCAATTTTAAAGTAGGCAGGGATATGTTCGACGCCGCCCTCTGCAGCTCCTGCCACCATATGCGGGGAGAAGGGGGGACCTCCGGGCCTGATCTAACTCAGTTGGGCAGTCGCTTTTCCTATAAAGACATGTTGGAAGCCATTATCGAACCGAATAAGACGATCTCCGATCAATACGGGGCTACCGTATTTTACCTGAAAGCAGGAGGATCTGTCGTGGGCAGGATGATTGGCGAAGACAAGGATAAATATGTGATCTCCCAAAATCCTTTTGCCCCCCAGGTAACCAGAGATATTCCTAAGAAAGAAGTGGCGCGCATCAGGATGTCAGAAGTGTCGACCATGCTGCCCGGATTGATCAACAGGTTGAACGCCGAAGAGCTGAAAGACCTGCTGGCCTTCCTGAAAGCGGGAGGCAATGAAAAGGATACGATCTTTTCGGCCCCCAAACCATAGCTCTTACCGGTCGTAAAGCGATGGTAAAAGGATGGTAAAACAAGCGCTGATATCGCGTTGATGTCGGGTAAAACAAACAATATGGCGATCTGGTAGAACAAATCGCTCTGCGCTCGCCTGAAACCTTTAATAACTTTAAGCATACGCCAGGAAAATATGGATCTGACAGCCCTCGACTGGAACAATAAGATCGGCAATACCGCCCAACTGGGCGGCATTGAAACCTCGGTACTGGACAACGGGGCCGGGAGGGGCGTTCGTATTGCCTGGATCAATACGGGCGCCGGTTTGCGTTATAAGGTGGTGATCGACCGGGCAATGGATATTGCCGAGGCATTTTATGACCGGTACAGCCTGGCATTTCTCAGCCATGCCGGCATAACCGCTCCGCAGCCTTCGTCGAACAGGAATACGGAATGGTTGAGAACATTCGGCGGCGGGCTGCTGGTGACCTGCGGATTAGATCATACCGGCGGCCCTGAATCGGACGCCTTCGGCGAACGCGGTCTCCATGGCATGATCAGCAATACGCCTGCTGAAATAATATCCATCATTCAACCCGATCCCCTTGCCGGTAATATGCATATGAGCATTACGGGCAGGATAAGGCAAAGCCAGGCGCTCGGCGCCATGCTGGAATGGAGAAGGACGATCTCCGGCGCGCTGGGAAAACCGGAGATCATTATCCATGACGAACTGATCAACTGCGGCAATATTTCCGCTCCCCATATGCTGCTCTATCATTTTAACTTCGGATGGCCCCTGGCAGATAAGGGAACCCATATCCTATGGAAGGGAAAATGGCAGCCGCGCGGAGAGGAAACCGCCGCTGGTATATTCCGCGAAGGAAACGATTTTCGTAAATGCCTGGCCCCCCTCGACGCGCATAGCGGAACAGGAGAGGATGTGGCTTTTATAGATCCGGACAGCGACGCTTCCGGCGAATGTTACTGCGGATTGCATAACGAAAAGATAGGCCTTGCCGTATCGTTGAGTTTTCAAAAAAAGCAGCTCCCCTGGTTGGTCAACTGGCAACACTGGGCAAAGAATGAATACGTCACCGGACTGGAACCCGCATCCTGCCTGCCGATAGGCCAGGCGGCGCTGAGAAAGCGCGGGGAACTTCCTTTGCTTGAACCGGGAGAACGGAAAACTTACCGGCTTCGCCTGGAAACGCTGGATGATAAAGACGCCATCCAGGCGCTGAAAAAGAATCAATTTACCGACTAACTAAATAATTTACGATGGGAACAAGTATCGCAACAAACGCATTAGAACAGGGAAAGGGTATTGTAAGGCTGGCGCCTAACTGGGTGCCGCGCTCATTCTGCGTTCCCGGTCGCAGGATCAAATTACACCCCGATGATTATTATGTATTAGGCGGACAAAGAGGCGGCATCGACGAACGCTGGCTTTCGTCTACCACCCCCGCTAAGAATGGCCCGCTTACCGGCGAGAACGAAGGACTGAGCGCTATTGTTTTTGACGACGGCAAGACGTCCCGGCAGGTTTTGTTAAAAGACGCTATTGAAGAACTGGGCGCCGCCCTGATCGGCGAACGCCTATGGAACCAATACCATAGCTGGCCCATGTATTCCAAATTCTTCGACAATATGGGGCCGTTGCCGCACCATCTTCATCATAATGACGAACAGGCTAAACTGATCGGGCAACTGGGTAAACCCGAAGCTTACTATTTTCCTCCCCAACTGAACAATCATGGAGGCGATTTTCCCTATACTTTTTTCGGCATCTCCCCCGGCGTTTCCAAAGACGTGATCCGCCAGTGCCTGGTTAATTTTACCAAGGGCGATAACAAGATCACCAACTATTCCCAGGCTTTCCGCCTGGAACCCGGCACAGGATGGGATGTGCCGCCGGGACTGCTTCACGCGCCGGGAAGCTTATGCACTTATGAACCTCAAAAGGCATCCGATGTTTTTGCCATGTACCAATCGCTGGTGAATGAAGCCATCATACCCGAAGAACTGTTGTGGAACGGCACCCCTGAAAACCGTAAGGGCGATTTTGACCAGTTGATCGAAGCCATCGACTGGGAGCTGAATGTGGATCCGAACATGATGGCTAACCGTTTCATGCAACCGAAACCTGTTAAACCTCTGCAGGAGACGACTGCATTGGGATATGCCGAAAACTGGGTATGTTATAAATCCGACGCTTT
>JAEUVR010000431.1 GCA_016786785.1 Chitinophagaceae bacterium | reverse complement strand
GTTTCCGGCATGTCGGATAAGACAGACTATTTTGTATCCTTTGGCTATAGCAATAATTATGGCGTGAACATCAGCAATTATTTAAAGCGCTATAATGGCAATATAAAGCTGAACATAAAAATAAACGATTACCTGAGGGCGGGCGTTAATTACCGGTTTGCTACGGCAAGCGGTAAAAATTTCTCTATCTCGCCAATTGACATTGCGCAGATGCCGCCCTGGCAGCCGATCTATGACCCAAATGGAACGAACGGCTATGCCAATGCCGTAAGCGGGTATGACGCCAATGGCACATGGACAGCGCAAAAGCTTTATGGCAATGCTACAAATCAAAACCGTCCCGGATACTATTCCCTCTCCAATAATATTAATTCATCTGTTCGAAACATGGGTACGGCCTATGTGGAACTGGAACCCATAAAAGCGCTCAAGATCAGGGGAAGCATAAACATTGATAAGTTTGATAATGGCAACATTCGGAATAACCCATATGTGGCTTCCTATTTGTCCATTGATGGCGGAGATCCCGCAGCAAGGGCCGGAGGATCTTCGTTGGGAGACCTCGAAAATCATAACATTAACAACCGCAATATCATTTATGAGCTATCGGCGAATTATGTTAAATCAATAGGCAATCATAATATTGACGTGCTGCTCAATACGATGAACCAGGATTTCAAGGCTACAAACCTGAATGCCTATACGGTATATACCACTTCTACAGATCCTAATATCATAGAATTCGGAGGAGATAATCAATATTCATCTGTAGTTAGTATAAGAAATTTAAATAAGCTGCAAGGGTACCTGTTCAGGGCAGACTATAATTATGACCGCAAATATTTGTTGAGTTTGACTATTCGCCGCGACGGAAGCAGCCGGTTTGCTCCCGAAAATCGTTGGGGTACATTTCCCGGAATCTCTGCAGGTTGGCGCCTCTCCCAAGAGCGTTTTATGAGAAACATAGAATGGATTAGCGACCTCAAACTGCGCGCCGGCTGGGGAACGCTAGGCAACCAGGAAGTGAGGGATCTGGCTTATCTCTCAGTAATCAATCAGCAACCTATGTTTGCCTTTGGCAACAATCCGTCTAATATTGGCAGGGGATATCCCCTTAGTTCAGCCACTGTTTTTGGAATGCCCAATAGGGACTTGAGGTGGGAAAGAACATCCACTTTCAATATTGGTTTTGATGCATTGCTTTTTGGAAGGTTAAATTTTTCAGCCGAATACTATCATAAATATACCGACGGTATCCTGCAAACGCTCACTCTGCCCCCGTCGGTCGGATTAATCGAACAACCGGTTGGAAATGTGGCCAAAGCGTTGAATAGGGGCATTGAGCTCAATGCCAGTTACAATAGCCGGATAGGAAAATTGAATTTTTCAGTAGGCGGCAATTTTACTACTGTTCATAATGAGGCGGTTCGGCTTTACCAGGGAATTCCGATAGGGAACATAGAAGAGGGGCTTTCATTGTTTTATATTAAAGGCTACCAGATTGCCGGAAGGTTCGAGACAGATGCCGAGGTGGCGAATTGGCTGGCTACGCATAATGATCTTAGCTATCAAAACCCCAGTATACGACCCGGCGATTTTTATTTTAAAGACCTGAGAGGCGCTCCGGGAGCAGGCGACAAGCTGTTCTCTGATAAGCCTGACGGTATTATTGACGATTATGACCAGGTGTATTTAGGAAAGACGATCCCTGGGTTTTATTATGGGTTTAATGTTAACCTTGAATATGGCCGGTTTGATTTCAGCGCTCAGTTTACAGGGGTCGGCGATGTGCAAAAGGTAAATAATGTTAAAATGAGCCTCCTTAATCTGGATGTGGAGGGCGCGACGCATACTACAGATGCGCTTAATTACTGGACTCCTTCCAATACCAATACAAGCCTTCCGCGTCTGATATGGGACGACCCGGCTTCGAATGGCCGTTTCTCCAATTTCTGGATTGAGGATGCAGCTTACTTAAGGTTGGCAAATACTCAGTTGGGATATACCCTGCCGGAAATAGGCATTAAAAACGTTCTCAGTAATCTTAGAATTTATTTGGGTTGTTCCAATTTATTTACCGTAACGAAATTCAACGGTTTTGACCCTGAAGATGAATACAACCCCGCTCCGTTGATCTTATATGCGGGACTGAACGTAAAGTTTTAATTACTTAACTGTTAAACTTCAAGGTTATGCTTAATATCAATAGAATAAAAATATGGTTCATTGTAATACTGGGAATGCTGGCATTGGGTTCCTGCAAAAAATTCCTGGATGTGCCGTTAACTACTGAATTGGAAACGAATTATTTTATAGATGAAAACCGCGTCCAGCGAGGAGTAGGATCCATCTATGCTTCAATATCGAATATTTATGGCGCTAACCTGGGGAGCCAGATCAGCCAGAATGGAGTGACCATACATCCGCTTTGGTTGCTTCAGGGCGATGATCTGACGACGAGCGGCAGCGGTAGCAATACGGAATACGAAGCGTTTTCAGGTTTTTCTCCTTCGGATGCCCGCGTGGCGGCATTATGGCAAAAGTTTTACTTCCTGATAGCCAGGGCGAATTTTATACTTGACAAACTGGACGACCCTGAAGTGAGCAAGGTATTTAAAACCCCGGGCCTTAAAGACAATAACAAGGGCGAAGCTTTGTTCCTGAGAGCATGGATCAATTACAAACTATGGGATATGTTTCGCAAAGCTCCCCTGCAAAGCGAAAGGATAAATTCCATTGAAGAGTCGGTCATCAAGCCTTCCAAAGGATTTGAATTGTTAGATGCCGCTATTGCCGATTTGGAAGAAGCCGCTCTGCTTCTGCCCGAATCATGGGAAGGAATGAACAAGGGTAGGGTGTTTAAGAATAGCGCAAACGGCTTGTTGGTGAAATGTTATGTATTGAGAGCCTGCTATGCTTCAGCATATGGCGGAAATCAGGCGCAGGATTATGCCAAGGCCATTTCGGCCTTTGAAAAAATATCAGGGATAAGCGCCATCGAAGGAGTGCCTTATGGCGATAATTTTGATTACAGGACAGAGAACAATATAGAATCTTTGTTCGAATACCAGGCCAGTCATGGCACGATATCGGATAATCCCTGGCTTGACAATGATATTGGTTCTCCCGTAGGTTCCTTTGGCGCGATGTATCATTATTTTGATAGTCATTGGGGAAACTATGGCAGCGGCGGCGGTTCAATTGGACCTACCGCTAAGCTAAGAGCTATGTTTGATCCGCTGGACCCGAGAGTTAATGAGACTTTTAAGCTAGCCCAAAATGTTGATAATGTAGGGGGGAAACTCTGGTGGTTAGGAACCGAATGGAGCTATTTTGACGGGTATCAGTTTGTAAAATATATAAATGGAGAAAGAGGCGATCGATATGACGTGGATTTTCAGATCATGTCTTCCAATAACCCGCGTATCCTTAGGTTGGCGGATGTGAAGCTATTGGCTGCAGAGGCCTATCTAAAAACCGGCGACCCGGTAAACGCGTTAAAACAGGTGAATGACGTGCGTAAACGCGCTCGCTTATCCACTCCAAATGGCGTTGAATCGGCCGTTCCGGCAGACTATTCATCCGTGGAAATGCAGCAGATCATGGACGAAAGGCTCCTGGAGTTAGCAGGCGAAGAAAATACGCGTTGGAGCGATCTGAGAAGATGGCATGCGGCAGGATATATTAATCTTGGCTCCTGGACTGCCGCTGATTTTAGTTATCCTTACAACCCGAACCTGTTTACATTCGATGTGAAAAAACATCTGCTGTTTCCGATACCTTCTACGGAAATGACGAAAAATCCGCTGTTGATGGCCGATGGCAATAACCCTGGATATAATTAACGATGACAATGAAGCTTCTTCCCATTTTTTTGTTCGTATTATACGCCATGCAATTAACGGCGCAACAGAGCGATGTTTTGCAGGTAGCGGAAAAGATCCGTCTCTATGTCGACCCTGCAACCAATGATGACGATCCTGAAAAGAGAATGGCCTATGGGCTGAATGTGACGACTCCTTGGTCCGACGGAGGCTCGATTTTTATAAACCTGCCCGAACACCTGGAATATATGCCTGGCACAAAAGGTATTGCGCGTCATCATGATCAGCGAAAGAATGTCTGGAAGGTTTCAGCAGATGGGGCTTCTGCGAGCTATACAGTGGAAAGTTTGTCTGTGCCCGGCGTGTTTTTTGGCGTGAAAGCGCAAACCGGGCGCGACAGGGTGTATTTCGAAATGACGATTATTAACCGATCGGCTGTTTTTTTGCAAAGCATACGCCCAATGCTTTGTTTCCAGTATCATGGCTTGAAAGGTTTTCCCGCAGCGCTGACGAATAATTTCGCGCATACCTTTATTGTTGTCGATGGAAAACTGACTGCATTGAATGAGCTGCCTGTAAAAACGCCGTCGGCTATAGCGCGCATGGCGCAGACGAAAGATTGTAAAGACGAACATAATTGGTGGGCCGAAGAAATGGGCGGTATGATAGAAACGCGGATGGATAGGGCCCTGACAGCGCTTACTTCCTTAGCGGATGATCGTAAAGTGATCCTCTCCTGGACGCCGGGTAAGAACCTGTTGTCCAATTCATTTATTCCCTGTATTCATGCCGATCCCTGTATGGGCGATCTGGCCAATGGCGGGTCGCGCACTGTTAAAGGAGAGTTGATTTTTACGCGGGACGCTCTTAGCCATATCATCGGGGAATTATCCGAACCGGGAGAGACGAGCGTAAAAATCCATTAAGGAGTTTATTGGTTGACGGTTGTTCAATCGCCTAATGGAAATCCATTGGGAAAATTATCAGACGGCATGAATAAAGAAAACATTGTATTTATGAGAATGAATTATTTTCTTATATTGATATTATGCGCAATAGCGTCGTGTAAACAGCAAAAAAAAATAAGGCCTGCAGAAGAAAAGCTGCATTTTTTTGTGGATTCTGCCACAAATACGGATGATCCGGAAAGACGAATGGCCTATGGTTTAAATATAACGCCGCCATGGCCGGATGGAGGGTCAATTTTTGTTAATTTGCCCGAACATTTATGGTATATGCCCGATACCAAAGGCATTGCTCGCCATCATGACCAGCGAAAGAATGTCTGGAAGGTTTCAAAGGATGGAACTTCCGCCAGTTATGACGTAGAGAGTATACTTGAGCCCGGCGTGCGATTAAGCGTAAAAGGCAATGCAGAGAAGGACAGGGCCTATTTTGAAATGACTATTACCAATAACTCCTCGACCCTTTTAAAAGAAATTGGACCCCTGTTTTGTTTTCAATATCATCCGCTGAAGGGGTTTCCCCTGGCAAGAAGCGATAATTTTGCGCATACCTTTGTTGTGATGAACGGTAAACCGGTAGCGTTAAAAGATATAAAAGTGGATTCGGCCGGGGCTATCGCTCGTATGGCGCAGGTTAGCGCTTGCGGATATGGGCTCAATACCTGGGCTGAGAAAATGGGGGGAATGATTGAGGAGCCCATTGATATGGCTTTAACGGCGCTTACATCGTCAACGGACGATCGTAAAGCGATTGTATCATGGACCCCGGGGAAAAGCATCTTATCCAACACGGTAATTCCCTGTATTCACGCCGATCCCTGTATTGGCGACCTGGCGCAAGGGGAATCCCGTACGGTACGCGGCGTGTTGATCTTTACCCGCAATTCCATTGAGTCCGTGATCCGGGAGCTAACCGAAAAGAAATAATGCTGGTAGTTGTAAAATATTGATTTTACTCATTTCCAAACATAAGACAACGCCAAAATGAAAAGCGCCGTAATTATTACTTTGTTGTTCACTGCATTAAGCTGTACGCAAAAAACATATCGTATCGAAGAAGTAGCTAATCCTGTTTTTAGAGAAAACACCCTTTTTGTTTCATTTGAAGATTTAACATCGCCTAAGTTTAGCGCGCTGAAGAGCAAGTATCAGTTGGATACCGTTTTCAGGAATGAGCAGGACGAATTTAAAAGGATATTGTTGTTAAGAGACTGGATCAGGGGAGTGATCAGCATCCAGGATTTTGGCGATCCCTATCCGGGCAATGGCTATCCCGAGGCTATCCTCGATGCGGCGTTAAAAGGCCAGGGTTTTCATTGCGGTCATTTTATGGTTGTTCAAAATGCCGTCATGAATGCCTATGGGTATGTTACCCGTTGCATTGGATCCGGCCCGGGCGTTAAAGGCGGCCCCGACGGTCATCACGGCATTGATGAGATCTGGCTCAATAAATACCAGAAATGGTTTTTATCCGATGCGAAATACAACCATCACTTTGAAAAAAACGGCATTCCCTTATCGGCATTGGAGATCCGCGACGAGTACCTTAAAAACAAGGCGGCCGATATCATATTGGTGAAAGGGGCCGATCGTACGCCTATTGAAGCTGATAGCGTTGCAGATAAACGCGGCGTCTATATTCCGACCAGTAAAGCGCAATTTGCGCAATGGTACGCCTGGCTGGAGTGGAATGAGAATGGTAATATTTATTCCGCCTGGCCGGACTTCGACAGCAAACTGATCATGTACCGGGATGATTATTTTACGAAGAATACATGGATATGGGATGGAAAGCCGCATTGGGCCTATCAAACAGATCATGTAAAATATACGGACTCCAGGGAAGCTATTGAATGGACGCCTAATACCATACAGGGAAACGCGTCGGTTCATGATCATACCGCCCGCATCATGCTGCATTCGATAACGCCTAATTTCAAGGAATACCAAATGAAATCGCCGCCTTCCGGCGACTGGGCGAGATGTGACAGCGTTGTAAACATCCCGTTGGATGGAGACAGGGTAGAAGCAAGCTTTCGTTCGGTTAACCTCGCCGGCGTATATGGACCCGAATACAGGGTTTTATTGGTTTCCCAATAATTTATTGTTTATGAAGACAGATAATACGGTACAAGAATATTGCCGGTCCGTGGAACGCGGGATTGGCCAGGATTCTTTTCTCTCAGTCTTTTGCATACGAAAACAAAGAAATGTTTTTACGGATATGCTCTGTCTTTTGTTTTTTTGTTTGGGCATGACCGTCGCGGACGTCAATGCGCAGCAAACGGCGTTGTCGCAGGCTGGGATTCATCTTATTCCTTATCCGAAACAAGTCAGTCTTGCCGCTGACAGTTTTCTGCTGGAGAGTTCGCTTGCCATTGTGCTCGACAAAAATGCTTCTGCCAGCGATAAGTTTGCCGCTGCTGAGCTTGCTCAATACCTGGCGGACGTATTTGCCATCGCTGCGGACATTCGGCAAACTCTTCCTCCCGGCAAATCCATTGTGCTGACCCGCTCGGGCGCCAACGGGAAGGCGGACAAAGAGCGGTATACGTTAAAAGTAGTAGCGGATAGGATTTTGGTTCGTTCGGCAGGAGAAGCAGGCCTTTTTTATGGGGTACAGACCTTGATCCAGCTTATGCAAAAGGATGGCGCGAAAAGTTACATAAGAGGTATGGATATTATCGATTGGCCGGATACCAAAGTGCGCGCCATTCATTATGACACCAAACATCACCAGGACACCCGCGCGTATGTAGAAAGTTTTATCAAAGACCTTGCCCGGTATAAGATCAATATGCTGGTATGGGAATGGGAAGACAAATTCGAATATCCCAGTCATCCGGAGATCGGCGCGCCAGGAGCATTTACCATGCAGGAAATGCAGGAGATCACCCGATATGCAAAAAAATTTCATATCCAGGTTACGCCGCTTGTGCAAGGCCTCGGCCATGCGAGTTTCATTTTAAAGTGGCCGCAGCATGCGCCATTGAGGGAAATAGCCGCGTCTAATTTTGAGTTCTGCCCTTTAAAAGAAGGGACTTATGCCTTGCTCTTTGATCTTTGGGAGGATGCGATTAAAGCGACCCCAGGCTCGGAATACATACATATCGGTTCTGATGAAACATATGAACTGGGGCTATGCGCTCAATGCCGGGAAAAAGAAAAGGAAATCAGTAAGACCGGTATTTACCATATATTCACTGCCAGGGCTGCAAAGCGCCTTCAACCTAAGGGGCGTCAGGTAATGGTTTGGGAAAGGCCAATGGGCTGGGTCATGGGAGAGCACAAGACGACGGATAAAGATTTTGCTCCTCAGAAAGGGATCGTTTTAACCGAATCCTATGATTATGAAACGCCCGACTTCAAATATGCCAGGGAAGCAAAGGCCAGGGGATACCCGGTATTCGGCTACGATCCCAACCCGGGCGTGGAACCTTTGTTCCTGCCTTATTTTTTTCGTAAGCCAAGAGACTTTGCGGCTGAAACCATTATCGGCAGCCTGGAAAACTCTTATGACTACCTGACCGCTCATCTTGGGAAAGGCGTATATGACGGGGTGATCTCTACCTCCTGGGATGATGCCGGATTGCATAATCAGGTTTGGATGTTGAGGTTTGCAACCGCGGCGGCTTATTCCTGGAATGCTTCCGCGCCTTCCCTTCAGGAATTTACTTCCTCCTATTTTAAAAATTATTACGGAAACAATGTCCGGGACATGGAACGGCTTTTTTTACTTCTCAATGAAGGCGCTATTTATTATATGGAAGCGTTGGAAAGGCATGTCTGGCACGATAAAGAAATTGGAAAAACGCATATCCCCGATCTGCCGAGGGGAGACGCGCTTGAATATAACCCATTCTGGAATAAGGAATATGGCGCGCAGGTAAATAAATCAAGAGAGATGCTTTCGAAGATGAATGATGCGTTGAGTATCTGCCGGGCCAATGCCGGGAATAACCTTAAAAACCAATACGACTTTGAAGTATTCCAAACCGTAGCTGAATTAATTAAGCATACCGCGCAAACATTTATAGATTTTTCCGAATGGGAATACGCCATAGCCGAAGCTCACCGACAGAGAATATTAGATCATCAGCAAACCTATATTAACTTAGAGAAGGCCGAAAAGATCATACAGAATCAATTAAAACGAAGAGCCGAAACTTTGCAATACCTGGAGGGTATATGGAGTAAAACCCGCTTTCCGAAGGGCCTGTCTACGAATGACAAAAAATATTTTTTTGAACAGGACCGAACCGTTCATTATGCCAATCGCGCCCCGGATATGAGTTATTTAATCATTGACGAACAGAAACTTGATCTGGAAGGATACCTTTTAAAACTCCGGCAGTATATGGACTTTTACAGGAATAGGTTTCTGGAGAAGAAATAAAAAAATTGCAGGTTGGTATTACCGGTAGAACCTGTTAATAACAGATGGCTACAAGAAATTTATCAAAGAGCGTATGAAAATAAAAACATCCGTTATTGTTCTCATTATCGCCAATAGCTGCCTGCCGGCGCGATATAATCCTGTTGGCGCGCAATTGCCGGCAAAATATTTTAAACTGCTGGAAGCGGCTATTCCGCGCGTGGAAGAACGGCTCAATGCTGAGCCCGACGCTACGCTTGCTATATTGGAGGCTCAACCGGGATGGCGGCATTTTCCTTCGTTTATCCTGGCGCCGGCGACGCTGTATGCTAAACCGCATCCGTCAAATAAGCGTTATGGCGACCAGCGCATGCTGCTCCTGGCGCAACGTATAGGGGATCTGTTGGCGGCAGAATATGATAAGGGAGCATATACTTCCCGCCAGGATCACGATTGGGATACCTATATGTGGCTGGAAGCATACAGGGTGTTGGAAAAAGTATTAGGAGAAGCGCGCAGAGAACGTTGGAAAAAAGCGCTCCTGGAAAACCTTGCATTGCTTGAGCCCAAATTGGCTGTGCGCGAACGCTATCCCTGGTATAATGCCCCGTTTATTATTACGTCTCCTAATCATTATGCCATCTATGCTTCTGCCTTGTTGGTTGGCGGGCGCGTGTTTGACAAACCGGAATGGGAAGGCCTTGCGACAAGAGTCCTCCGGCGGTTTGTGACGGAAGAGCAAGCTCCTGACGGCTATTGGGGCGAACAGAGCCAGGCCGGCCCTACTACCGGGTATGATTTTCTTACGGAAACGCAGATTGCGCTCTATTGGGAATATTCAAGAGATCCTATGGCGCTCAAGGCGCTCCGGCGCTCAACTGATTTTCACAAGTATTATACCTATCCCGACGGTACGCCAGTAGAGACCATCAACGATCGTAATCGTTATTGGTCCGTTTCCAGGTGGGGGCATTTCGGGTTTTCAAATTTTGAAGATGGGCGACGATATGCGGAATTCCTGACAGGCTTTTTTCCTGAAGAGGACGACGACCTGGAATCTCTCGGGCGGACAGCGCAAAATGCATTGTATTACCACGAAGGGAAAACGGCGCCTATTCCGCAGGACCTGCCGCAATACGCGCATACCATGAAGATTTCTGCAGGTATTCGTAAGACGGGTCCCTGGGTTGTTTGCCTTTCAGGGCTGATCGCTCCGAAAACGATCCTCAATAATTTTTTTCTGGACCGCCAGGGAAACTTCAGCATTTTTCATAAGAAGGCCGGACTGATCATAACAGGCGCCAATTCCAAAAGACAACCGGAGCTCGCTACTTTTACGGAGACTATCGGGGAGCATATTACGCATATGCCACTCACTTCCCGTTTACAGATGGATAAAGGGTTTGACCGGCTTGCGCTGTCATACGATGTTTTTTTTGCAACGCTGGACGTTTCCCCTCCCTCGGAAAAAGAATTGAAGTTTAAATTTCTTGTTACTTATAAGTGGGGCGAAGCATCTGCTTCATTAAATTTACAGTTGATCCTCAAACCGGGACAGACGCTGGAAACGGGCGCCGGGAAAAAAATTGTATTGGGAGAAGACAAGATAGAGTGGGGAAAGGAGGATATTGGGGGATGGATCAGGCACAACGGCTGGACGCTCCGACTTCCGGATGATGCGCGGCTTTATTGGCCGGTTTTCCCATTTAATCCTTATGCTAATGGTCCGGAAGTCAATATTGAACGCGCCGTCGGGAGGATTACGATACCGCTCTGGGAAGGAATGAAAGAAAGGGGAGACCAGGAATTTGATTTTGCGTTGAGAGTGGATTGACCGCATCTGAAACGGTAAAATGAAGTAT
Source organism: Chitinophagaceae bacterium (assembly GCA_016786785.1). Taxonomy (GTDB): domain Bacteria; phylum Bacteroidota; class Bacteroidia; order Chitinophagales; family Chitinophagaceae; genus Flavitalea. The sequence continues at coordinate 7,419 of JAEUVR010000431.1, read as the reverse complement.
AAACTGTACATCGTCTTTAAAATGAATGAACATGAATACCGCTGGTAAACATTCGCCTGATACAGATATTTATCGCGGCCCGGGCGTTTTTCGCAGGATATTATGGCTATTCCCGTTGTGTGTGCTGATGGGAATATCTTTTCAACGTTCCGTAGCGCAAAAAAGCAGGGATACCATACTGAAAGTTGCCGCTACCCAATTTCCTGTTTCAGGAGATATTGTTCAGAATGCTAAATACATTAAACAATTTATAAGGGACGCCGCCGCAAGGGACGCTGATATTATTCAATTTCCGGAGGCGGCCCTGAGCGGATATCCGCCTGCGGATATGCCTTCATTTGTAAATTATGATTGGGACCTGTTGCGCGCGGAGACAAACGAAATCATGTCATTGGCAAAAGAGACAGGCATATGGGTTGTCTTGGGTTCGGCGCATTATCTTAGTGAAAAGGAAAAGCCGCTGAACTGCGTTTACCTTATTTCTAATGAAGGAAAGATCGTTGACAGGTATGATAAATCGATGCTGACAGACGGCGATCTAAATCATTTTACGGCAGGCAATCATACGGTGGCGGCGGAGATAAAAGGGTTTAAGCTGGGTTTTCTGATCTGTTATGATTCCTGTTTTCCTGAAATGTATAATATCTACAGGCATAAGGGCGTGACCATCATGTTTCATTCTTTCTATAATGCGCGTCATAAAACCAAAAGCATTCTTGATGAAATAATCCCTGCAGAGATCAGGGTGAGGGCATCTGATAACCTGATGTGGGTGATCGCCAGCAATTCGTCCGCAGATTATTCATCCTGGCCAACCTGTATTGCCAGGCCCGACGGATCGTTGGAATCGCTTAGAAGGGGTATTCCCGGGATCCTGTACCGGGAGTTTCCCGACCGGCAGCTAACCGATAATTTTGCCAGTTGGACGCACAATAATAAAAAAATGGCAATGCCTGCCGCTGAAGTATATCACAACGGGACGCCATCCAAGCATCCACGCGCGGTGAATACGAGATCGTTGCCCTGAATGAGTATTTTATTAAATAAAACACATGAATAAGCAAGAACTTTGCCTTTGGAAGACGACGGCTTTTTTATTGTTCTTCTTTTTTCCGCTACAACCGAACGCGCAGGTTAAAAAGGAAGATAGCGGAAAGATGCGTGTTGCGTCCTGTCAGTTTCCCGTTTCATCGGATATTGCCTCCAACTTAAAATGGATAGAAGAACAGATGGTCGAGGCCAAGCTTAAAAAAGCCACGGCGGTTCATTTCCCTGAGTGCGCCTTATCGGGCTATCCTGGCGTTGACATGCCCTCATTGGACGGCTTTAACTGGGTCGAATTGAGAAAGGCTACGGATTCTGTTTTGTCGCTGGCCAAAAAGTTACAGCTCTGGGTAATCCTTGGATCTGTTCATCAATTGAGCGGCAACAACAAACCTCACAATAGCCTGTATGTTATCAATACCGCGGGAGAGATCATCGACCGGTATGATAAACGGTTTTGTACCTCCGGCGACCTGCAACATTTTTCTCCGGGCGATCATTTTGTCAATTTTAAGATCAATGGGATACCCTGCGGATTGCTGATCTGTTATGATGTGCGTTTTCCTGAGCTTTATCGCAGTTACAGCCAGGCCGGCGCCCGCTTTATTTTTCAATCTTTCCATAATGCCAGGTCATGGAAGGGATTTATACATCCCCATATAATGCCCGTAACGGCGCAAGCAAATGCCGCATCCAACTATTTTTATATGTCCTTAACCAATTCCTGCGTACCGGAAAGCTGGCCCTGTCATTTTATTACGCCGGACGGCCTTATTCAAAATAAACTAACAAAAGATGTTCCCGGGGTATTGATCTCCGATATCGACATCTCTGATAAATATTATGACGCTAGCGCGCCTTACCGGGCAGAAGCCATCTCGGGGAAACTGAACAGCGGTACAACGGTGAAAGATTCTCTCTCAAGTAATAGAAGAGCTATTCGTTAATGCTGAAGAGCAGGTTGTCGGGCAATGAACGATGCCTCCTTGTTTTCCGACGACTGATGGCGGCTCGAAGTCCTTGCCTGGAAACCTGGCAATAAATGATACGTCCTTGTTTCCGTCTTTGATTATCCCAAAACCTACTTAAACAAATCGATCTCTGTTATAGATGATCCGGGCGCAAGATGATGCGTTTGAATGCCCAGTTTCCGGGCTTCTTCAAAATTGGAGGCGGTATCATCGATGAATAAGGTCTCGGAAGCGACAAGCTTATTCTCCCGTAACACCAGGTTAAAGATATCGGCTCCGGGTTTGCGAAGCTGAACCGCATGCGAATAATACGTTTTCTCAAACAGGTCTTCGAGGTAAACGCCATCCCTGTCAAACAGCCGCCGCTGGTACTCTTTATAATGCAGCGAGTTGGTATTGCTCAATAGAAAAGTGCGGTAGTCCGGCTTGATCCTTTTCAGGAGTTCAATTCTTTCGGGAGGGAAATCAAGCAATAGCGCATTCCAGGCGGCGATGATCTTTTCTTCTTCAGCAGCCTTGCCGATCAGCTTTGAAATGCCATCCACAAATTCCCCGTCGTCGATCTTTCCGATCTCGTATTGTTCGAAAAAATCGGAGATATGGAACTGGCTGATATGGTCGGAGAAATTGTCGAGGCCCAGATCAAGAAAGGCTTTTTCCGTTTTCTTAAAATCAATATTCAGGATAACGCCTCCCAGGTCAAAAATGACATTTTTAATATTTTGCATGCCCAAAGCTAAGAACAAAATATCTGTAAGGTCTAAAGATATACTGGTAGCGGCCCGACCAATGCAGCGGGAGAAGAAGTTGAAATAAGTTGATCCCGATTTGCCTGTAGCCGTTTCCATTTTATATGGCGCCGGGAATTCCTCATAATACGGCAACTGCTCGCTTAACCCGGCATATCGGCGCTGCCGGGGTTAAAAATATACAGGGGCCGCTGTCATAAAGGAGGGACTTGCGAACTTCGGTAAAACGCGCTATCTTCGTTTACGACAGCTTCCCCTTGAGCTTGTTCCCATTTCGTTTTATTAACCCTGTTCTGATGTTTCGGTCTGGCACGTCCTTCTTTTTGTCTTTGCTGTTTGCTTCTTGTTTGTTTGCCCAGGATAGCGACGATAACATTACCATTGAATCGGCGCTGGAAACCTATCGTTTTGCCGCCGGCGATGCTGCGCATCCGGTAGTCGTAAAACAAACGCTTATCGCTTCCTATTTATGCAATAAGTATCGCGCGGTTATTCCGGTAGCGGAGTTTTATAACGACCAGGTGCAGTTGAATGATGTCAGCGTAAAGGTCAACGACTCCAGGCTGAAGAACTTTAAGCCCGTTCATGAATATTATAGCAGCGATGGCATATTTTATTCCGACGCCAGGGTTTGTTATTTTAGCCTTCCCTTTGAGAAAAAAGGCGCGCGAGGCGAAGTGTCTTTTCAGAAAACGGCGCTTGATCCAAGGTATTTTACTTCCATTTATTTCACCGAGCCGTTTTTCCTGAAAAAGAAAGAGGTGCAGGTTGTTGTTCCCCGCTGGATGAAGGTTGAATTAAAAGAATTTAATTTTCACGGTTATTCCATTGCCAGGCAAATTAAGACGGAGGGCGATATGGATATCCATACTTATACTATCGAAAATGCAAAAGCCCTGAAGTCCGAAAAACAATCGCCGGGCATGAGCCGGCTTGCCCCTCATCTGCTGATCCTGACCAAGCAGGCGACTCCTCCGGCCGGCTCTCAGATCACGTATTTCAATACGCTGGCGGATCAGTATAGCTGGTATCGCTCCCTGGTCAAGCAGATTGGCAATGACGCCGCTTCAGTAAAAAATAAGGCGCTGGAATTGACCAAGGGGTTGAATGGCGACGAGGAAAAAGTGAAAGCGCTTTACCTCTGGGCGCAGGAGAATATCCGGTATATCGCTTATGAAGACGGCATCGCAGGCTTTAAGCCCGAAAAGGCGCAGGAGGTGCTGGCTAAAAAATATGGAGATTGTAAAGGCATGGCCAACCTGATGGCCGAGATGTTAAAGGCTATTGGCCTGGACGGCCGGCTGGCCTGGCTGGGCACCAATCATATCGCTTATGATTACAGTACGCCCTCCCTGGCGGTGGATAACCATATGATCTGCGCATGGATGCATAAGGGGCAGGTCTATTATCTTGATGCAACGGAAAAATACATAGGCTTTAATGAAATAGCCGAACGGATCCAGGGGCGTCCCATCATGATTGAGGATGGCGAAAAATACCTGTTGAAGAATATTCCCGTAGCCAATCCCGAGCAGAATACGAGTCTCGAAAAGCGCTACCTGGCCATTGACGGGAACGACCTCAAAGGGAAAGTGGCGCAGATCTGGAAGGGAGAAAGTAAGGAATGGCTGCTTTCCATGCTGCACTCCGCCCAGAAAGATAAGCTGGAAGAGGTTTTGAAGCGGTTTCTCGCGGCGGGGAATATCAATTACCAGATCAGCAATCTCAGGATTTTTAACCTGCAGGATTATAATTCAGATTTTAGGATCGAATATGATCTTTTGTTTAAGAACGCCATTGTATCGGTAGGAAATGAAATGTTTCTGGAGATGGACAACAGGAAAGATTTTTCGAAGATGAGCTTTGATACGACAGAAAGAAAACTGCCTTACCAGTTTAATTTTAAGGCCCATATGGTATTTGAAACGGAGCTTGATATTCCCGTAAATGCAAAACCGGCTTCCCTGCCTTCTCATTTTACCATAGATCATCATGCATACAGCATGAAGGGCGAATACAAGGTAAGCGAATCCCATATATTTTATAAACGAGAGATCCTGTTAAAGAACACCCTGCTTCCGACCGAGCAGATCCCCGAATGGAATGCAAGCATCGGTAAGCTTAACGAGTTTTACAATAATCAACTGGCCCTTTCCCATTAGTATTTAAATGTTTAATGCCGTAATGATGATCAGATATGCCCCCGTCTTCCTATTGTTTTGTTTATGCGCAACAATACAAACGGCGATAGCCCAGACAGACGCCGATAAATATCATGAAGCCGCAGAAAGCCTGCGCAAGGAGATCTGGGCTTGGGATAGGCCGGAGTTTACGCGAAGAGCTGTTCCTGACGAGTATGCGAAATATTCCAAGGTAATCCTTGCGCGACGGCTGGATGTAAGCGCAGATAGTAAAAAAAAGATAGCCTTTCGCGCGCTTAGCCTGGCCGCTTATAGAGAACTGGCGCTTATGGAAGTGCTGCGAGAATCGGTAAAATTAAATGATCAGTCGGCAGTCTCCGAATATTCAGAGATCAGTTATACCCAGTTGGAACGAAAAGGGGGATTCCTGATGGATCGCACTACGGTGGTTTATTTGGGTATTAAGGTCATCAAGCCCAATGGGGAAGTGAAAGAGATCAATGCCGACGATATTGTATTAACAAAGGATCAGAAAAAAAAGAAAGAAGCCAAGATAGCCGTTCCCGATCTCCAGGCGGGAGATATTGTCGATTATTTTATCGCCAAGCAAACCAATATGTCTCAACTGGAAGCAATTCCTCCCTACCTGTTTTTATTTTACGACGAGGTTCCGGTGATGCATTGCTCAATGCATTTCGAAGTGGGGAAAAAATATGCCGTTGAATACCGGTCGTACAATGGGGCTCCTGAGTTCAAGACCTCAAAAGGAGAGGACAACGACAATGTGCTGGACATCGTTAAAGAAAATATTCCCGCAGTAGAGGAAAGCTCCCTGTGGACGGCGCCCTTTCGTCAGCTTCCATTGGTCAGGCTGAATATTTTATTGGGAAACAAAGGTATTCTTGCGAGTCGTCTCAATGCCAGAAAGCCGGGAGAATTATATAAGAACCAGGAATCCGAAGAATACCTGGAGGATAAGCTGAGGAGGATCGCTAACCGCAGAAGCATGACCCGGCTGGTATTTGATATGGGAAAGACCTCGGGGGAATACCTTAAGCAGGTGAGGAAGAATAGAAATAAAATGTCCACAGACAGCCTTGCCAGAGAGCTGTTTTATATATTCCGTTTCGACACTTTCCTCGATCAGACGACGGCAAAAGATATCCGGAAGCTGGTGGAAATGCCCGCTTTAGAACTTGATGAAAGCCTGGTTACTTTTTTTCTCGGAGAGTTTTTAAAAGCGGAAGAAGTGGACAATTATATGGTATATGCCACGCTGAATAAGGGACCGCGAATGAAAGAGATCCTCAGCTCGGATGATTTGAACAGTATTATTATGGTCCGGGGCGGGGTCGCTTCTCCCTTCTATGGGTTCGGCAGCATTTTTACGAATCCTTCATATCTTCCTTATTATTTCGAGGGCGCCGACGGCGCGCTTATCGTCAACACCCGGGGGCCTCGGGAAACCAATATCAACAAGTTTGAAAAAAGTTCCGTTAAAGTACCCGTCTCCAAATCCCATGAAAACGGGAGAATTGAGCAGATGGAAGTATCTCTTTCCAGCGATCCTTCGTTACTGGAAATAAAAAGAAAAAGCGTGTTGAGAGGGCATTATAAATCAGATGAGCAGCAGCGCCTGATCCTGTTTGAAGATTATTATAATGCGGAAAGAAAATATTTCAACGACCCAAAAACATTGATCGAAAAGTTGAGCGACGGCAGAAAAACAAAAAAGTTTGCAGAAGAGCTGGAGTCTGCTTTTGCAGAGGCGAGGACAAAGAATAAAGAATCATTTTTGGAAGAAGCCCGTTCTTTTTTTAGCGAAGAGATAAAGGAGATAAAAAATTACAAGGTCGATAATATGGGCGTCCGTCATACCAACCCCGATCTCGTCTACAGCTCCGAAATAAAGATGGATGGGTTGGTGAAAAAAGCCGGTTCTTCCTATATCATTGATATTGGCAAACTGCAGGGCGGCCAGTTGTCGATTGAAGGCGATCAACGTAAACGGAAGTTAGACGTTTATGCGCCTTTCCCGAGAAGCCTCGAATACGATATTCGCTTTGCCATTCCCCAGGGGTATGCGGTGGAAGGCCTCGACGCATTAAATAAAAGGGTGGAAAATGCCGCAGGTTCCTTTATCTGCGAGGCGACGAATACCGGCCAGTCCATTATCCTGAAAGTCAGGAAATCATACAATCACGCTTTTGAGCCGGTTGCCAATTGGGAAAACATGCTTGCTTTTATCGATGCGGCAAAAGAATGGTCGAATGCAAGGATCGTACTGAAGAAAAACGGATAGTATTTTTCAGCTCCGCCTTTGCTTATGAGGATCAATAAATAGCGTCCCATCTTGAGTCTTTATCCGCAGCCGTATAAAGCCTTAAAGCCGGGAGGGAGCCGTTGCCGATTGCCATGCGTTTCATTTTTTTAACCTATTTTGCGGATGTTGAAAATATAAACAAATCATTGTTTGGCTGTTAATTTACCATACGACGAAGAAAAATTGCTGGA
>JAEUVR010000368.1 GCA_016786785.1 Chitinophagaceae bacterium | reverse complement strand
ATCTTCTTCCTTCAGGATCACGTTCACCGTACCCTGCCCTTTCACCAGTATTTCCTGCGCAACATATCCCACATAGGTAAACACTAATACCACATTCCCATCCGCCAGGGATAAAGCATATTCCCCGTTGGCGCCGGTGCTCGTTCCCGCGCTTCGGCCCTTGACCTTTATGCTAACGCCCGCCAGCGGCTGCCCCTTCTCGTCGGTCACCCTTCCCTGCACGGTGATGGGCGGAATATCCATTGCAGTATTGACGTCGGGACGCGGCGGACTTGCCTTAATGATGATGGTCTTCCCTTCAATTTCATAGGTCAGCGAAGACCCTTGCAAACAGGCGTCGAGGGCCTCCGCAACCGTGGTCTTTTGCAGGCGAACCGAGACTTTCGGCGCAGCGGCGATCAATTGCAGCGAGCCAACCACGTTAAAACCGGTCTGTTTTCTTATTTCTTCGAATATTTTACCAAGAGAAGCATTCTTTTCTCTCAGGGATACCCGTTGCGCATTGCTCGCCGCGCTTAGCTGCAGGGTAACGGCAAGCATTAAGATAGACAGGAGTTTCATAACCAGGATGTTTTGGCGAGATAGAAAAGACGCCAGCGGCCGGCGCCTTTTTCTGACATAAGAAATTGTTTGCATAGATTTGCAATGTTTGGGTTTAACAATGTTACCAACAATGAACTCCTCGTTAGAGGACCTAAACTCAGACAGTAAGGCCGGAAGCGTTCCAACCGCTTTCCGGCTTTTTTGTCCGGGCTATTATTTCGAGACAATGATCTTTTTCCCTTCGATCCGAAAATGCACAATTCCTGTTTTTTCAAGAATCCCCAGCAGTTCAGAAATATTCTTTGTCCTTTCTACCACGCCATAAAAGTCTATTCCGCTGACGTCGCCCTCGTAGACTACTTCCGCATTATACCATCGGCTGATCTGCCGCATGATTTCCCGTATATTCGATCCTGTTAGATAAAACTGGCCGTTCTTCCAGGCTGTCGCCTGGTCCAGGTTCACATCTTCTTTTATTATTATGTCTTCATTTTCAGTTACCCTTGCCTGTTGCCCCGGCTTCAGCAATTGCCGGCGATCGCCTTTCGCGACGCGAACGGACCCTTCCAGCAAAGTGACGTTTGCAGAAGGCTCGTCAGGATAAGCATTAATATTGAATTGGGTGCCCAACGCCTGGACATCCAGGCCATTTATCCTTACATGGAAGGGTCTTTCTTTATCCTTGGCTACTTCAAAATAGACCTCGCCGGTCGCTTCCACTATCCGTTCCTTACCGGTAAAAACGGCGGGAAACCGGATCGAAGCCATCGCATTCAGCCATACGTTCGTGCCGTCGGACAGCGTTACCTGGTATTGCCCTCCTCTCGGGGTAGTCACCGTATTAAAAGCGACGGCTTCATTTCCCTCTCCTTCAGCGGCATTATAGGCAAGCCTGCCCCTGCGATTGATGATGTCTGCGAGGCCCTGCCGGCTGATAGCGCCGCGGCCCGCGCTATCCAGGATCACCTGCGAACCGTCGCCAAGCGTCAGTATAGCCGCATCCGTTCCCGGAAGCAATGAATATTGTCCGGCATTTTGTTTTTCCGCCAACGGGCTGACATCTTTTTGGGGCGCCCAATAATAATATCCTGCTAATACCAACAACAGCGCGGCGGCGGCGGCGCTCATTTTAAACCACAGCGAACGCGGGAAACGGGAGCCGGTCGAGGGGCTTTTTAACTGAGGCCTTATCCTGCCATACAATGAAGAGACGATCTCCTGCGCCTGCAACTCCGAAAACTGCCCGGCATCCATGTCTCCCATGCGGCGCAGGAGTTCTTCCATCAACTGTTTTTCTTCTTCATTGACCTCTCCTGCAAGATATTTCTCCGCCAGCCTGTCAAATATTTCTTTTTGCATAAATATCCCTTGTACTTATTAAGTGTCCTAAAGCAGGGGTTGCCCCTACGGTTGAAAGCATTTTTTTTATTACAACCATACATTGCATGAAATGCAGCGGTCGGGCGCCGCCCGGTTCTCGCCGACAGGACATTACAACAATGCATTTATGAAATTGCTCTCAGCGGCATCAGGCCGCCATCCGGGATTTAGGAGCAGATAAGGATATTTTGCCGGCATACGCGGCAAGTCTTCGGGGAGAACAGCGCAGGATGATCGGGGCAGGGCGCCTCAGTTGTGAAAGGCAGGCATAAGCTATCGTTTACCTGGAAAACAGAGCACGATGATCAGGGCCGGACGCCCGCGCCCACGCTGGCAAAATAATTAATGGCCAGGGCGGCGCTGATGATCAGCAGCCCGAAAAACTCCCTGGCTTTTTCGATATATGGTTTTGTGGCCTGCATGGTCTCGACCAGGCTGGGCGTCCGGTATTTAACGATCCAGTCGAGTACCCCGTCTTTCGAAAAGAAAAGGATGACCGCATAAAAAAGGTATAAGGCAATAAGGCCGAGATAAAGGTAAGGATACGTTATTTTGAAAGCCGCCAGTCCGCAACAGATGCCGGCGACCGCATAAATGGGCGCCCAAAGCCAGGCGTCCTTATCGTTCAGGTTCAGATAGGCAAATACCAGGAAGGCCAGGAGAAAAATAATATTTAATATCATTAAAAGCATACCCTAAAATACGTAATTACCCTGTTTCGTTTTTCTTCGGCGGTCGGAGCCGCCGGATAGCCTACGCCGTTGGTTACGGCTATGGCGCCATCGCGCCGCTTCTTCCAATCATCAGCGCTTCCTCATCGCGCATCAGCTCCTGGCGATCAGCTTCTCCCAAAGAATGCGCTGTTCTTGCATGGCTTTCACATTATCATCATGCTTGCTGACGCATTCGAGGAGCAGCCAGCCGGAATACCGTTGTTTGGTCAGCAGCTTTACCAGTTGCTCGCAGGGATAACCTCCTTCATTCATATCATGAATATGCATGGTGCTGCCCAACCGGTCTTTCACCAGGTTAAAATTATATTCAAACCCGTTCCCCGACATATCGGTAGGATTGCAATTCCAGCAAACAGCCACCCTGGGATGATCCGCGACATCCATGATCGCTTTGATGTTCGGCAATTCCTGCGTGCCAACGCCATGCACTTCCAGTCTCACCTGCTGATTGAGGCCATCGGCAAACCGGCCTAATTCGTTCAATGCCTTCCCTATCTGCTCGAGCGTCTGTTCATGCGGGATGCCCTCATGAAATTTATTGGGCTTCACTTTTACGCCGCTTGCTCCAATGTCATAACTGAGTTGCAGGAGCTCCTTGACATCGTCTATATTTTTTTTCAGGACCGCAGGATATGGGCTATCAAATTCCGCATTGGAACCGTAGCCCAGCAGGGTAACCCTGCTGTCTGCAAAACGTTTTTTCACTTCCTGCCGCTGAACGGCATTCAGGGAAGGCTCTACGCCATGTTTATGCAATGTGCGCAATTCCACTCCCAGGACCTTACTCTTCTCACAGTTACGGATAATTGTAGGAAGATCCCAATCCTTTCCCCATTGATAGGTAACCAATCCGATCTTCATCTTAGCGGCTTTTTTTAACAGAAGATCTTCATTTCCTAAAACAAAGGCGCCGAACGCCATGCTCTTAATAAAATCTCTTCTTTTTGTCATTGGTTATCTTTTTTAACATGAATCTTATATGAGCTGTACGATCGCTCTTATCCGAAAACCGACCGCAGACAATGCCTTTGCATACAGCATTGCCGCAAGGATACAAAATGAATATAAAGCTGCGTTAGGCCTCATCATAATTTTAGCTGGATACCTCCGCTTAACGCCATAGCCCATTTGCCCGAACTATACTTCATCCGGAACCACATAGGGTTTTCGGTATACGCGGGTCAGCATGGCGTCGGCAACGGGGTCGTTCTCAAATTTTTCGTATTCGCCCATAAACTTTAATTCGCGTCCGAGACGATAAGAGATATTGGCGATCAACGGCAGCGCAGAAGAATAAAAGCCTTCATTGATATCGCAATGCAGTTTCTGATCCTTTCCATCCCTGATGGCTTCAACGAAATTGATCCAGTGCGGCGCGCCGTCTGTTCCAATATGAGAGGTCGGAGCGGCCGCGCGGGCAGGAGCCGCATTCTTGGCGGTATTGATTTTTGAACCGGCAAAGGGCTCTGTTTCGCGTTTGCGGAAAGCTTTCCAGGTTCCTCCATCCAATTCGAGATAGCCATCCGTCCCATAAAATATGTTTCCGATCCGGATGCCGAGGCTGGCTTCCCCATTAGAATACCTGCCTCGCGTTTCAAACTCCAGCATTTTGCCATCGGCATATTTAAATAAAGAAGTCTGCGTATTGGGCGTTTCCTGCGCGCATTCGTCGGGACTAAAACCATATACGCCGCCGGCGGAATACACAGAAACAGGATGCATATTCTTATTGAGGCCCCAGCGGGCAATATCAAACTGGTGAGGCCCCTGGTTGCCGGTATCTCCGTTGCCGGTATCCCAGAACCAATGCCAGTTATAATGGCTTCTTTTTTCGTTATATGGACGATAAGGCGCCGGCCCCAGCCAACGATCGTAATGCAGGGTTGCAGGCGGCTCGCTGTCTTTCGCAATACCAAACGAATCCCTTGGTTTTATACAAGTTCCCCTGGCCATAAAAACATCGCCAATGCCCCCGTCATGAAGGAATTTCATCGCTTCCCTAACGCTGACGTTCGAACGGTTTTGGAACCCTACCTGAACGCGCCTGTCGTATTTACGCGCCGCTTCTATCATTTTTCTTCCTTCAAATACATTGTGGGAAGAAGGCTTTTCAACATATACATGTTTGCCGGCCTGGCAGGCCCAGATCGTTCCCAGCGCATGCCAGTGATTGGGAACGGCCAGCGATACCGCGTCAATTTCCTTATCGTCATACACTTTACGCATATCCCATTCCGTTACCGGCTTTATGCCGGTCTTATCGAACACGGTTTTTGACCGGCTGGCAAAAAACTCTTCGTCCGTATCGCAAAGGGTTTTCAGTCGCACATTCAGTTTGTCTTTCAGATCGCACCAGTTGGTAATATGCGCGGTTCCCTGGCCGCGTATGCCGATCACGGCAACGTTGATTCGATCATTGGAGCCAATAATCGAATTATACGACCTGGCGCTAAACCCAAGGCCGCTAATGGTTACGCCTGCCGCGCCCATTATACTTTTTTTGATGAAGGTTCTTCTTTCTGTCATTGTCTGCTATATTTAAGTAGCTATAAATATCCGGTAATTATTTCATCTCTCAAACAATTACCGGGATTATGCGGGATTAACTTTTCGCCCGTCGCGCATATTTTCCGTTCATATAGCAATGCAGGGGAACTAACTTCGCAGGTCCAGGATTGTTTTCTTAGTCATTTCAAGGGCGCGGACGCGGCTTTTGCCGTTCGCTTCGACAGTAATGGTATAAGGAGAAAAAAGCTCTTCCTGGAAGGCAGAAGAAGGTTTTACCGGGATATTTCCGCCCTCCCTGGTCCACTCTTCCGGCCGGATAATGCTTTGTACAAGAGGAATATCAAGAAGGCCTTTAGCCCCTGCATTCCCGGAGAACGACAAACTGCCGTTCCTGTCCCTGATCGTAACCCGCGCTTCCGGATCGGTTTTCAGGGTAAGCGTCCACTGAATGCTATAATTGCTGAAAGATTCGGTATCCTCCCAGTAAACATCATTATAAGAAACGCCTTTCTCAAATTCGCAGTCCAGCAACACATGATTAAAAACAGCATGCTTACCGTCAAAAACAAAGGCATGAAAATCAGGATGATTGCCGGTACGGATCAGTTTACAATTGACAAAACGATGATTGCTGCCCTGCCCGTATGCATCCCCAAAACGGATAATGGCAATATTGGAAATAAGGTCATTGTTTAGGTAGTAAACAGGAAGATGGGCAGACCTGTCGTTATATGCGCCCTGGGTATCCACGCAGGCGACTTTGCAACCTGAGGTATCCGTTGTTTCGATCTTCACTATATTGTTCTTAAACACGATATCGCGATTGGAATAGTCGGAAAAGAATTCGGTCCCTCTCATTTCGCCTCCTCCCCGGCTTCGCCCGATAATGATATTCTCTTCATACAGCAGATCCCTTCTTACCGTTCCTCCCTTGCCATAATTGGTGACGCGCATGCCCGCGAGCACATCCTGCTCTCCCCAGGTCTCGATCAACCGTCTGCCCAGCAGCGGCTTTTCTATCATTGTCCTGACGCCTTCCATATGAATAAAATTCCGTTTTACGCGCATATTTTTTGAAGACCAAAGAATACCGCAGCTGTAATAGCCTGTCAGAAAAATCTTATTATCATGGACCTCCGCATTTTCCATAGCCGGATGAATGGCAAAAGAGTTTACCGACCAGCTATCTACGTATATCTCGTTGTGATGGATCTGCTTTGCCGCATTAAGGGCATTCTGGCGGGTGCGTTTTACCAGGTTATAGCGAACCTCAAAATCGTTATCTGCAAGGTACAAGCCGGAGTCGTCAGCGTCGAGCGAACTGAATCCCATCGAACGGGCGCCTCCGTCGCCATGGCGGTCAAACATTTGCGCGCCTTTATCCAGATAAACATTGTGATGAATATCGTAACGCCCCGATGCTTTATCAAAACGCATTCCCCAGGTCTGGGGAAGATGGTATTCCGCCGTCACCCCGGCAATTTCAACATCGCTGATATTATCAATTTCAATATTACTGAATCCGCGGTTGGCATTTCTTTTCAATCTTTTCTTTCTCTCCGGGTCGGGATTGAGCATATTATCCCCGGCAATATAGTCCAGGTTGTTTTTAGCGTCGCCCTGTTTTATCCGGCCATTATATATTTTTAACCGGGATAAAGGCTGAGCGTTAATGCTCCTGACGCCCACTCCCGCATTGGCAAGATCTTCGTAGTTGAGCTTATCGATCAGTTGACTGGCATGCGTAACGGTATGGCCGCCCAGGTCAAGCGTTATGTTCTCCGCCCTGATATCAAAAGCAGACCTTTCGGCATTGATATTTTCGGTAACGAGATAGACAGTATTCGCCTTATCCAGCACATAAGGAGGTTTGCCCTGATCGCCTGGCAAATAAACGACGTTTGTCAGTTTCGGCGTAATAAGGGTTCTCTGCTCCGACGTAGTTTTTCTTCCCTTTTCATCAAGGCTGACGATCCGGTAATAATATTTTTTGCCTGGTTCAAGATGGGTTAAATAATGCAAATGAATAAAATAATAACGTTCCGGCAGCGCTGTTCTATAACTGTATTTCTCATCCGGTCCATATTCGATATAGGTTTTGGCAGGCAGGTTGGTTTCCCAGGAAATAGCGGCGGACCGTTCGGAAACATATTGCCACCTGCTGTTTTCGACCGCCGAAACCCTGTTGCCGTATGTATAGTACAGCTTGTCCGTTTTTGCCCCGAAATAAGCCAGGCAGAACCGGTTAAAAGATTCGTACAGTTTTTCAGGGTCTTCATCCCTCGTCAGTTCTCCGAAGTCTTTAGCGATAGCGCCAGCGTCCTGCCTGTAATCCGATGCGAGGGGACGGGATCCTCCTTCATAAATTTTCTGACCGCAGCGCATCATCGTTAATGCCCAGGCGCAAAGTAAAACGAAGCCGGCTTTCCTGAAAATATTCATCCTGTTTTTCATGATCTGCCTGATACGAATAAATAAATGGTTGACAATTTTATCATGTTAAGAACCGGGTATTTCCTGTCCTTTATCAGGAACAAAAAATACCCGGTAATATATCATTGCGTTATGAGTTGCTTATTGTTCGGGAGGGAACATGCCCTGCTTCGGATGCGCAAAGGGTAGTCCCGGTTTCGCATCCCACCACAGCCTGCTCTTGTATGAATCCCCATCCGAGAGTTTATTCACGGCCTGCATCAGGTTGGCCTCATTCTTAAAATATTCATCCTCGGTATAGGTCAGCCTGCGCGGGATCTTCTTGTCAGTATCCCCTATCTGGCTTCCTACCCATATTAAGGGATAGCCGGTTCTCCTGTACTCTGCCCAGGATTCGTTGGACTGGTAATAGTTCCCCAACCATTTCTGCACAATGATCTCTTCCAGTTGTTCTTCTTCCGTACCGGCCAGCAATCCGGCCGGACCTGCCAGGTAATCTTCTATATCATCAGACGGCGTCTGGTATTGCTCCATTGCCAACCGTATGCCTTTGGCAAACAGCGCGTTCTTATCTTCCGAGCTAAAGCCTGCCAATGCAGCTTCGGCCCTGAGGAAATATACTTCTGCCGCATTCATAACAATGATCTTGTATGCCGCGCGGTTAAAAAGCTCGCCCAGGTAAGCGGTTGACTCCTGTGTATACCGCTGGCCGGAAGTCCATCCCGGTTCAAGATCGGTATCCACGGCCAGGGGCCTTCCCCTGTAAGGATCGCCATCCTGAGGAACAGCGGCGGGCAAAACATAAATGGTAAGACGCGGATCATTTTTCGCCTTCAATATTTCAGTGGTCGTGAGCGACGCATATACGGGTATGGTATTGCTGACATTCCTGTTAAATATGGGATTCCTGTTATTGATATCCACCGCGCCCTGCCCTTCCGTGAGCAATGCCGCATTCTGCGCATTGGTTTCGATCAGCGGGGCATTGATCACTTCGCTGATATGCTGCTGAGCCAGCTGGGCGTCTTTATACCTAACCCGCATGGCCAACCTAAGGCGGAGCGAGTTGGCAAACCTTATCCATGAATTGATATCTCCCTTGTAGAGGATGTCGGCCGATCCATAAGAAAGCTGACCGGGTTCGGCGGTCAAGGCGGCAGCCGCTACTTTCAATTCATTGAGCATATCCTTATAGATCGATTCCTGGCTATCGTATACAGGAGCGGTATTGGCCTCTGCCACGTCCAGCGCCGCCTCAAAATAGGGAATATCGCCATAGGCGTCTGTCATCTGGTGAAAAAGCCAAACCTTCCATATCCTGGCTATGGCATGCTGGTTGACCTGGTAAGGGTTATCCTGCGTTAGCCTCATCGCTTCGGAAATATTCAGGATATAATTATTGTAATATTTCTGGAAAGGATCGGCCCAACTCCTGTTGGCCAGCGTATTTGTTGCAGGATTGGAATAATATCCCGCCCATTCTGTTATGATCCCTCCGGAATAAGATTCAAATATGGAATTCTTCTGAACATAGGTTAACAGCAGGTTGGGTTTCATCACTTCTTTGGTAACCAAGGAAGGGTTGGTATTGATGCTATCGAAGTTTTTTGTACAGGCGTTCAGCAACAGGGACAGGCATAAAAGAATGCTGGCGCTATTCAAAATATATTTATTGGTCATGAGTAGATGATTAAAGGTTCATTAAAATGAAAGGGCCAGGTTAAGGCCTAAGCTCCTGGTAGTAGGCAAAGCAAATGTTTCCAATCCCTGGGCGGCTGAAGACGTATTAAAAGCC
>JAEUVR010000377.1 GCA_016786785.1 Chitinophagaceae bacterium | reverse complement strand
ACCGATTCCGTAGCGCGTATGGCTACTTCCTTCCTGCAACCGGTTTATAATATCATTGTTATGAATGCGGCGGAAGTTTTCTTTCTAAGAGCTGAAGCCGCCCTGGCTGGCATCAGTTCGGAAGATGCGCAGGATCTTTTTGCCAGCGGGATCCAGGCGGCTATGAGCCAGTACGGCGTAGCTAATACGGACATCTCCGATTACCTGGCCTCGCCGGCTGGAATACTTGCCGGCACGGAAGAACAACAACTGGAGCAGATCATCGTGCAAAAATGGCTGGGGATCTATTACAACACTTTCGAGGCGTGGGCCGAGTTCAGAAGGACAGGCTACCCGCGCATCTGGACAGGTTCTGTACTCGGAGATACCGAAGGGAATATTCCGCGTAGGCTCACCTATCCGGTTGCAGAGATACTACGAAACGGAGATAATGTAGCCATAGCAATCGGTAAACTATCAAAAGGCAATACCTTAATGAGCAGGGTATGGTGGGATCAAAAGCCAGGTCTTCCTATCCTCCATCCCCGACAGGGAATGTTCCCGCCGGAAGTCGATTAACGCGCAATAACTCCTGCGACAATAAACGCTAACAACTCGTATGGCAGCTTTGTCATACGGGTTGTTTCATTAAATTTTTTATGAGAAGTAGCGTAAGCATTTACCTGTTGTTGCTGTTTATTTTGTTCAACCTGTTTGTATTCGAAACAACAATGTCTCAGCCCATTGATGCCCGCGAGACCAAGAAGCTGCCGGCGGAAACCGCAGAATCATTTGGGATGAAAGAACATTTCGACAAACAATACGGCGCAGCGGTAATGGAATACGGGTTTAACGGAAGAAACGCCAGGGATGTTGAGGACTGGAAAAAACTATTCTTACCAAAATTAAAATCGGCGCTGGGTTTGGATAAGATCGAGCGGCAGTTAGCCGGCTATACGCCCAAAGCGGAAAAAAAAGATTCAGAGGATCTGGGTTTCTGCATTCGCGAGCGCTGGATCATATGGACAGAACCCACGGTTCCATTACCTGTCGTCATCCTCATCCCTAAAAACAAGCCGGGGAAGCTGCCGCTGACGCTAACGCCGCATGGCCATGGAAGAAATGCGGATCTGTATGATAGCATTTATCCCTACGTGGCAGAGAAGGAACCGGCTGGAAGAGCAAACCGAAGCATTGCCGCCCAGTCGGTAAACGAAGGATATATCACTATCGCCCCCACTGTCAGGGCATTTGGAACAACGCGCTCCGAATACGATAAAAAAGAAGGCAATTCTTTTTCATGCCGCGACCAGTTGATCGGCAGGACGCCTATTGGAGACAGGGTTTGGGATATGTCAAAAATTATAGACTGGGCGGTGAAAAATTTGCCCGTGGACGAAAAGAGAATTGCCATCACAGGCAACTCCGGAGGGGGAACTGTTTCTTTGTTTGCCGCGGCCTGCGACCCCAGGATCGCTGTTTCAGCGCCGGGCTCGGCCTTCTGTACTTTTTATGGAAGCATAGGAACCATAGCCCACTGCGACTGCAATTATATTCCCGGAATACTAAATCTTGGCGAA
>JAEUVR010000343.1 GCA_016786785.1 Chitinophagaceae bacterium | reverse complement strand
TATGCACGATAATATAAGAGAGGTTGGGTATTGTCATATAGTCTATCTATCAGGTGCACAAAGATAGGGATTACTATCATTATTTTTCTGAGAATCAATAAATAATTGCCAATAAAATCAAAGAAAATCCTTGCGCCTATTGAAAAAACATATTCTACTAAATTGGTAGACTAAATATAACTTTTTAATTTTAAACTACATTTACACCTTCTTTTTCAGAATTGCCGGTTCGGCATTCATAAAAAGAATCTTAAATTTATATCCAGATGAATTTAAACTACCTGGCCTTGGCCGTTCCTCTTTTTGTTTCTTTGATGGTTATTGAGTTTTTCGTAGCCAAAAAACGGGGTAAACGTTATTTTAACTTCACCAACTCCGTTACCAATATAAACGTGGGTATTGCCGAGCGGCTTCTCGATACCCTGATCACCGGCCTGTTCTTTTTTGTGTATGATTATCTCCAGCGGCATTTCGGGATCTTTTCCATCCAGCCCTCCGTTGTGCTATGGGTAGCGCTTTTTATCTGCACCGATTTTACCTGGTATTGGTATCACCGTCTTGCTCATGAGATCAATATTTTCTGGGCGGCGCATGTGGTTCATCACCAAAGCGAAGATTTTAACTATACCGTTTCAGCAAGGATAACTGTATTCCAGGCCATTATCCGCACAGGCTTTTGGGCGATACTGCCCATCATCGGCTTCCCCGCCGAAATGATCACCAGCGTATTGCTTGTACATGGCCTGTATCCCTTTTTTATCCATACCCGGCTGATCGGTAAGCTCGGCATCCTGGAATATATCCTGGTAACGCCCTCCCACCACAGGGTTCATCATGCCTCCAATCCGCATTACCTGGATAAAAACTATGGCGATGTGCTGATCATCTGGGATAAATTATTCGGCACTTTCGCCAAAGAAGAGGAAGAAGTGGTATATGGTCTGACAAAACCCCTTAAAACGCAGAGCTTTTTATGGCAGCATTTTCATTTCCTGTTGGAGATCTATTATGCGGCGAAGAAAGAAAAAGGATTCCGGAATAAAATGCGGGTGATATTCGGCAGGCCCGATGATATCGACCCCGATCTCCGCGACAAGCTGGAGCGGAAATTTTATATCCGTAACAATGAAAAACCGGCAGACCGGGAATTGAACCGATACGTGGTATGGCAGGTCGTCTTTAGCCTGGTCATCCTGTTTCTATTTATCCTGTTCGAACATCACCTGAGCTGGCAGTTCCAGGTCCTGGCTACCTTATTTATTTTACTTACCCTGGTCAACTGCGGAGCCATACTGGAACAGAGAGGATGGATATTCTATCTCGAATATGCCAGGGCCGTCATTGCGCTTCTCGCAGCGCTGCTGCTTAACCCTTCCCTGACCATCATTACCCTGGCGCTCCTGGCCATTGGCTTAAGCCTTTATTATTTTAATCGCCTGGAGAACAGGTACCTTGGTATTGTTTATAAGTAAAGCGTCCGCTTACGCCCTATTGCGTCCGCCCATCCCCATGAACCGAACATGAACAATGTTTTTAGTCGGCGCTCGGCAAGTATTTTCCTGCTTGTATACTGCAAATACCTATCTTTCATTTATGAAAAACAACCTTCTTTACCAGCTTTTACCGGCGCTATTCCTATTGATAGCGCTTCCTTCTTCCGCGCAGCATAAGAAAAAATGGAAGCAGTTGTTTAACGGGAAAAACCTTAACGGGTGGATGGTGAAGATCCGCGGACACGAATTGAACGATAACTATGGCAATACTTTTCGCGTAGAGGATGGGGTAATCAAAGTTTCCTACGATCAGTATACTTCGTTCGACAGGGACTTCGGACATATCTTCTATAAAAAACCGTATGCTCATTATCTTTTTGCCGTGGAATACCGCTTTACAGGCGATCAGGCTCCGGGCGGGCCGGGATGGGCATTCCGGAATAGCGGTATCATGCTGCATTGCCAACCTCCGGCAACCATGCTGCGCGACCAGGATTTCCCTATCTCCATAGAAGTGCAGTTGTTAGGCGGCGGGCCGACAGGCGAACGTTCTACCTGCAATCTGTGCACTCCCGGAACCAATGTGGAAATGAATGGGAAGCTGATCACCAACCACTGCGTCAACTCCTCTTCTAAAACTTTCCGCGGCGATCAGTGGGTAAGGGCGGAAGTCCTCGTACTGGGCGATTCGATCATCAAGCATATCGTCAACGGAGATACGGTATTGGTCTATAACCGGCCGCAGATTGGCAACGGGGAAGTGAATGATTACGACCCCGCCGTCAAAAAAGACGGACAATTGCTCTCTTCCGGCTATATCTCCCTCCAGAGCGAAAGCCATCCTGTGGAATTCAGAAAGGTAGAAATAATGGACCTTGAAAAATACTACCGGAAAAGAAAAACAAAACGCTAAGGATTTATCGGCATTTCAACTTGCCTATCCGCTTGGTTCGATACGCTAAGAAAAACAAAACGCTGATATTTTATCAGCCCCCGGTAATAACGCGCCGATACAACCGCATTTTTTGCCCCCCTCCGGTAGCGCCAGATCAAAAAAGGAATAACCCGAACCGCGCTATTCAATAAAAAGTCAAATCAATCTTATCATAAGCAATGGCCGGCAATGAGAGCGACGGTCCGATCGGCTACTGCCCGGGACAAAACTGGAATTGACAAATACTTAATAAAGGATCGCCGGTAATGCATGCCGCTTATTTCTTAAGCGCCGCCTGAATGGCTTTTCCCCAAAGGTTGCCCAGCGCTGCGGCGCCCTCCTCGTTAGGATGCAGGAAAAAAGTTCCGGCATTGCCCTTCTCAGCTTCAAACAAAGACTCCCTGCCTTTAAAAAATTCAAATCCTTCCTTGTCGCCCTCGAGTACGCGCCCTGGCTGCGAAACCGCATAGTCAGCGACAATCTTCTCAATTACCGGGAAATATCCCTGCAACCTGTCGAGCCCTTCCTGCAGGTATCTTGAGCGGTTGTAGGTATTGGGACTATACCAGATAGGGCGATTAATAATAACCCGGCTTTTAGGGTACCTGGTCAGCAAACGGTCAACAATGGTTTTTACATTGGCTTCATATTGATCGGATGAAACAGGAGCTCCGAACGGCCCTTCAATAGCGCTATCATTGGTTCCGATCATTATAGAAAAAACCAGCCTGGTTTTTTTGTTTGTATGCAATTCATCCGCAGCCTTCTCTACCCTCTCGAACAACCCCCTTTTGGCGCCAGGCAAAAAATCCAGGGTTGTCGCTCCGCTGACGCCCTGATTGCTGAACTTCAGCTTTTTGAACCTGGCCTGTTTTTCCAGGTAAGCCGCTGCATGCATAGGCGGCGTTATCTTCAGGCTCTGCCCCTCCGTTATACTGTTGCCAATAAAAACAACGCTGACATTTTTCCGCTGGGCCCATGAGCCGGTATTAACCATCATCAATAGGGCTATGCTAAAAAGAAAATATTTGATCATTGTGGCGAAAGATTTGTCGTTACGCTAAAGCCGGATTGGCCTAGCCAAAAAAATTTTTATTATTCGCAACGAATTTAATATTAAAAAAATGAAAAAAACGTTCCGCCTGCAATCTGTTTATCGCCATCCTCGCAATTAAAGAATAACTTTGTATCCAAACAACCTCCGCAGCGCTTATGCCTTTTGAAACCACCGCATATTCCTCCCTTAGCGACAAATGGTTTATTTCCGACGCCCAGTTCAACAGCCTTTATCCCGAACCCATCCAATTGCTGTCAAAAACACATTGGACCCCCCTGGGCGCCGCAAAAGAAGCAGCCCGGTTTTTAGCGGCGGAAAAAGGCGATAAGATCCTCGACATAGGCAGCGGGGTAGGTAAGTTCTGTCTTGCCGCCGCCCATTACCAACCCCACGCATCTTATTATGGCGTTGAGCAGCGGAAACACCTGGTAGACCATGCTGAAGCGGCAAGAATATGCCTGGGATTCGAGAACGTATCCTTTATCCATGCCAACTTTACAACGCTCGACCTGAAGCTTTATCGTCATTTTTACTTTTATAATTCTTTTTATGAAAATATAGCGCCCATCAACCGGATCGACGAAACCGTAGCGTATTCCAACGAGCTGTACCATCGGTATACCCGCCGCCTCCTACTGCAACTGGAAGCCATGCCCGAAGGAACGCGGCTGGCCACCCTTTGCTGTTCCGAAGAAGATATGCCTGCCGACTTTCATGTAGTAGGCTCCGCATTTGAAGATTACCTGAAATTCTGGATCAAAATATGACCAGCCCTATATTCAGACCCAAACTACTGGATACCCTCAAACAGTACGACCGGCAACAACTGGGTAAAGATTTATTAGCCGGCCTGATCGTAGGCATTGTAGCGCTGCCCCTGGCGATCGCCTTTGCTATTGCCTCCGGAGTATCTCCCGAAAAGGGCTTGTACACGGCGATCATCGCAGGGTTTATCATCTCTGCGCTTGGCGGAAGCAGGGTGCAGATCGGCGGACCGACAGGCGCTTTTATTGTGATCGTCTATGGCATCGTGCAGCATTACGGCGTGAACGGGTTGATCATCGCCACTTTTATGGCGGGCATTATGCTGATCCTGATGGGTATTGCCCGCCTGGGCGCCCTGATCAAGTTTATTCCTCATCCGCTGATCATCGGCTTTACCAGCGGCATCGCCCTCATCATCTTTTCTTCCGAGATAAAAGATTTTTTTGGATTGCAGATGGGGGATGTGCCGACAGGCTTCGCCGATAAATGGGTCGCCTATGTTGCTCATTTCTCTTCGGTCAACCTGTATGCGTCCATCATAGCCGCTTTTTCTATTGCCGTCATTGCCTGGTGGCCTAAACTTACCCGTAAGATCCCCGGCTCGCTGATCGCCATCCTGATCACCACCGCCGCAGTGCATTGGTTTGACCTGCCGGTCGAGACGATCGGCAGCAAGTTTGGAAGTATTCCCTCCACGCTACCCTCCCCCGAAATACCGCTGCTCGACATAGCAACGATCAAAAACCTTATTCAACCCGCATTTACCATAGCGTTATTAGGCGGCATTGAATCCTTATTGTCTGCCGTGGTCGCCGATGGAATGATCGGCGGCAATCACCGGTCAAATACGGAACTGATCGCGCAGGGAACAGCCAATGTTTTTTCTTCCCTGTTCGGCGGTATTCCCGCTACAGGAGCAATTGCCCGCACCGCGACCAATGTAAAAAACGGGGGAAGGACCCCGGTGTCGGGCATGGTCCATGCGATAACCCTCCTGCTGATCATGCTGTTCGTCGGCAAATGGGCCGCCCTTATCCCTATGGCTACCCTGGCCGGGATCCTGACGGTCGTCGCCTATAACATGAGCGAATGGAAAAATTTCCGCTCGGTTTTAAAAGGCCCTAAAAGCGATGCAGTCGTACTGCTCGTCGTTTTTTTGCTCACCGTATTGGTCGACCTGACCGTGGCCATCGAGATCGGCATGGCGCTTGCCGCCTTTCTTTTCATGCGCAGTATGATCAGGTTCAGCAATGTAAGCCCGGTAACCAGCCAATTTGCCGAACAGGAGGACGAAGCCGACAAAGACGCCCTGAGCCAATATTCCGTTCCTAAAGAAGTAGAGGTCTTTGAGATCAAGGGGCCTCTTTTTTTCGGAGCCGCTTATAAATTCAAAGACGCCATGCGGTTTATTGAAAAAAAACGGAAGATACTGATCATCCGCATGCGCCATGTGCCCATCATCGATGCAACAGGCATTCATATACTAAAAGAGTTTTATAAGGACGCGAAGACAAAAAACATACGGGTCATCCTGTCAGAGGTAAACAGCGAACAGGCGCTGACCGAACTTAAAAAAGCAAGACTGATGTTTGCCATCGGCAAAGCCAATATCTCCCCCTCCTTCGAAAAAGCGTTGGAAAGAGCCCGGGAACTGCTGAAGGAGGATTGAGCAGCGCTATACAACCATGCTATAGGTAAAGAAACCGGCCACAAACTGTTTTATCTTTATATTTGCAGCGTGAAAAAAGCGATTATTCACATATTGTTACTCCTGGTTGTTATTGATGGTATTTCCCTTAACGAGCTGGCCAAACTTCCCGTACTGTTCGCTCATTTCCTGGAACACAAGGACAGAGACCAAAGCATTGATTTTATATCCTTTCTCTCGATCCATTACTGGGGAGAAGATATTGACGACAATGACACAGACAGGGATAATCAGTTGCCCTTTAAAAAGGTAAGCTCCGACCAGCTACAGCAGCCTTTCATTGCTTCCATCCGCGCTTTTGACATAAAAAGAACAACCGGGTCGATATCCAAAAGCTATACCTTATTTTGCGACCGTTATATTCCCGACCCCAATCATTCCAGCCTTTATCGCCCTCCGCGAATCGCCTGCTGACCATCACATTCCCTGATTTAATGACTATCCGCGCCTGAGCTCCGCCGCTGGCTGGCGTAAGCGTTGGCCGGATATAATATCGTTTAACATGTTGAATAAGATCATCAGCTATTCCATTCGGAATAAGCTTATCATAGGATTATTTATGATAGGCCTGACAGCCTATGGCATTTATGAATTAAGCAGGCTTCCTATTGACGCCGTGCCGGATATTACCGATAACCAGGCCCAGGTGATCACCGTTTCGCCCTCGCTCGGCGCGCCGGACGTGGAACGCCTGATCACTTTCCCGGTGGAGCAGGCTTGCAGCAATATCCCCGGGTTAAAACAGATCCGGAGCTTCTCGCGCTTTGGGCTCTCACTGGTAACCATAGTTTTCGAGGACAAGACGGATATCTACCTCGCCCGGCAACAGATCAGCGAAAGATTGCAAAAGGTAACCCAGGAACTGCCCGAAGGCATCGGCATGCCGGAGCTGGCCCCGGTAACCACGGGATTGGGAGAAATATACCAGTATGTGGTCCGGCCCAAAACGGGCTATGAAGGTAAATACAATGAGATGGACCTGCGCGTTATCCAGGACTGGATAGTGAGAAGGCAATTGCTGGGAACGCCGGGCGTAGCGGAGGTAAGCAGCTTCGGAGGCGGACTGAAGCAGTATGAAATAGCCGTGCGCCCCGAACTGTTAAAAGCCCATAACCTCGCTATCTCCGACATTTTTGACGCGCTCGAAAAAAACAATGAAAACACCGGCGGCGCCTATATCGAAAAAGGACAAACGGTATTGTTCATACGAAGCGAGGGCCTTACCGAGGGGATCGAAGACATCGAAAAAATCGTGATCAGGAATATTCCCAACGGAACGCCCATACTGATCAGCGACCTGGCTACCGTGCGGTACGGAACGGCGACAAAATACGGAGCGCTCTGCTATAACGACAAGGGAGAAGTTGCCGGCGCCGTAGTGATGATGCTGAAAGGCGAGAACTCTTCAGCGGTAATAAAAAGGGTAAAAGAAAAAGTAGCGGAGATCCAGAAAAGCCTGCCCGAAGGAGTGGTCATCGAGCCCTTCCTCGACCGGACCAAAATGGTTAACAATGCTATCAGTACCGTCCAGACCAACCTGATCGAAGGCGCGCTGATCGTGGTCTTCGCGTTGGTATTTTTCCTTGGCAACCTGCGCGCCGGGTTGATCGTTTCTTCCGTGATCCCGCTCTCGATGCTGTTTGCCATTATCCTGATGAATCAATTCGGCGTGGAAGGAAACCTGATGAGCCTGGGCGCGATCGATTTCGGATTGATCGTAGACGGCTCCGTGATCATCGTGGAAGCCGTTCTTCACCGCCTGACCTATTCCAAACATTTCCGGGAAGCCGGCGTCATCTCACGGCAAACAATGAACGAAGCGGTCGCGGCCTCCTCCGGTTCCATGATCAAATCGGCCGCCTTCAGCCAGATCATTATCCTGGTCGTCTATATCCCCATACTGTCGCTGGAAGGCATTGAAGGAAAAATGTTCAAGCCCATGGCGCTGACCGTTTCCTTTGCCATCCTGGGCGCATTCCTGCTTTCCCTGACCTATGTGCCGATGATGAGCGCGCTCTGCCTCAATAAAAAAATAAGCCATAAGCAATCTCTTTCTCATAGGATGATGATATGGCTGGAAAGAAAATACCAGCCGATGCTGAAAAAGGCGCTGAAAATGCCGGGGACCATCATCCTGACCACCCTGCTGCTGTTTGCGCTTTCTCTCGCGGCGCTGAGTAAAATGGGCGGGGAGTTTATTCCTGAAATAGAAGAAGGAGATTTTGCGGTAGAAACAAGGCTGCTGACCGGGAGCAACCTGAACGCAACCATCCAAACAACGCAGAAAACAGCCAAAATACTGCTAGACAAATTCCCGGAGATAGAGAAGGTGGTCACGAAAATAGGAAGCGCAGAAATACCAACCGACCCCATGCCGCTGGAAGCCAGCGATATGATGGTGATCTTAAAAGATAAAAAATCATGGGTCTCCGCTTCGTCCTTCGATGAGCTCTCCGAGAAAATGGGCCAGGCGCTTTCCGTTACGCCGGGCGTCAGCATCGGCTTCCAATTTCCCGTACAAATGCGTTTTAATGAACTGATGACCGGCGCCAGGCAGGACGTGGTATGCAAAATATTCGGGGAAGACCTGGATACGCTCGCCCATTATGCCGGACGCCTGGGAGAGATCATCAAAACGGTCGACGGCAGCGCCGATCTCTACGTGGAAACCGTAAAAGGCATGCCCCAGATCATTATTAAATATAACCGGAACGCTATGGCTAAATACGGATTAAATGTAAGCGATATCAACCGTACGGTGAATACCGCTTTTGCCGGACAGCGGGCTGGCTTTGTTTACGAAGGAGAAAAACGGTTCGACCTCACCGTTAGGCTATCTGGCGAAGCGCGGCAGTCGTTGTCTGACGTACAAAACCTGCCCATCGCCGTGAACAACGGCGGACAGATACCGCTGCAACAGGTCGCCGATATCGAGGAAACAGAAGGGCCCAACCAGATCCAAAGAGAGAATACGCGCCGAAGGATCATTGTCGGGTTTAACGTTTTCGGACGCGATGTGCAAAGCATCGTGCAGGAGCTCCAGGATAAGACAGATCAACAGATAAAACTTCCGGCCGGATATACGATCGCATATGGCGGCGCCTTTGAAAACATGGAAGCGGCAAAAGAAAGACTTTCCCTTGTTGTTCCCATCGCCCTGCTGATGATCTTCCTGCTCCTGTATTTTGCATTTGGCTCCATTAAACAGGGTTTGCTTATCTACACCGCTATTCCCCTGTCGGCCACCGGCGGCATTTTTTCGTTGTGGGCGCGGGATATGCCTTTCAGCATTTCGGCGGGGGTTGGATTTATCGCCCTGTTCGGCGTAGCCGTATTGAATGGCATCCTGCTGGTCTCGGAATTTAACCGTCTGAAAAAAGCAGGGTGGACAAGCCCCGACAGGATAACGATCCATGCCACTAAAACCAAGCTTAGGGCCCTGCTAATGACGGCCGTTGTCCCGGCGCTGGGCTTTATTCCCATGGCCCTCAGCAAGGGCGCGGGCGCAGAGGTCCAGAAACCCCTGGCGACCGTGGTCATAGGCGGGCTGATCATTTCCACCCTGCTTACCTTATTTGTGATTCCCCTGTTTTATACTCTTATTGAAAAAGGGGCGGGTCGTTTCAAACCTGGGAAGAACGCAGCGCTTACTGCGCTGTTCCTATTGATGGCATACGCGCCGATTGCCCAGGAGATCACCCTGCCCCAGGCCTTGGAAATGGCGGAAAAGAACAACCTGGGCCTCCAGGCTTCCCGGCTGAACGAAGACTATTACCAGGCGTTGAAAAACAGCCATGTCGCCATAGAGAAAACGCATGTAGAAGCGGAATATGGAAAGATGAACAGCCTTTCCAACGACAATCGTCTTTCCATAAGCCAGGGGCTGGCTTTCCCCGCCGTGTATAAACGACAGCAAGCGATCAACAAGACCAATATACTGATCAGCGAAACAGGCGCCAGGATCAAAAAGAACGAGCTGAACAGGGCCGTCAGGGAAGCCTTTTACAAACTGATCGTGCTGGAGCAAAAGCGCGCTTTATTACAGGAAGCGGATACCCTCTATTTCAATTTCCTAAAAAGAGCAACACAACGTTTAAAAGCCGGCGACACGGATATCATTGAAAAAACAACGGCGGAGAACCATCGCTGGCAGATCGCAAACCAATTGGCCTTACTGTCGACGGATTACGATATCCTGCTCAACGAATTAAAGCAATTGCTGAATACTTCCGCTGCGATAAAGCCGGTAGCCGACGAGCCGATCTATCCTTTATCCTCTCTTCCTGACACAGGGGCTATTGAAAAAAATCCGCTCCTCGAATTCGAACGGCGCCTGATCGCATTAAGCGAACAGG
This sequence comes from Chitinophagaceae bacterium, assembly GCA_016786785.1. GTDB lineage: Bacteria > Bacteroidota > Bacteroidia > Chitinophagales > Chitinophagaceae > Flavitalea. The sequence continues at coordinate 1,071 of JAEUVR010000343.1, read as the reverse complement.
AACGCCAGTTGGAAAAAGCCAAAAACCTGCCGACCATTAACCTGGGATACCATAATGGAACCATCATCGGTTATCAGCGGGTGGGAACGGAAGAAAAATATTTCGACGCAGGCAAGAGATTCTCTTCCGCTAACCTGGGAATCGGGATCCCCATTTTCAACTCCGCGCATCGCGCAAGGATAAAAGCAGGCGAGATCCTCGTCAGCCAACGGAAAGCAGAGCTGGAAGCCGCCAGGAGCGAGCTAACCGTCGACTTAAAAAATGCGATTGAGCGCTATAAACGCCATCGCGCTATTTTGAATACCTATCATCATACGCTGTTAAACAATGCGGCAGCCATCATTCATACAGCCTGGAAAAAACTGGATGGCGGGGAGATCGGCTACCTCGATTGGGTAATACTGATCAACCAGGCGCTGGAAATACGAAGCGATTATTTTGACGCGGTTGAATCGCTGAACGCTTCGTCCTTTGCATTGGAAAAACTTGCCGCCCATTAAACAAATAAAAAATGAACAACATGAAAAGATCGATCATAGTCCTCTTATGTACAGCCTGCTTCCTTACAGCATGCCGCCAGCCACAGGCAAACAATAGCGCGAACGAAACGAACGAGGCGCCCCTGTCTCCTGAAAACCGGACAAGCCTGACGACAGAACAAATGGAAAACGGAGAAATCCTATTAGGCCGGGCGGAGCCCAGGGAAGTGCGCAGTATGCTAAAGACCAATGGGCTCGTTGACGTCGCCCCGCAGAATATGCTCTCTGTCAGCTTTCCATTGGGAGGATACATTAAAAACATTCGTTTGTTGCCCGGCATGAGCATTAAAAAAGGAAGCGTATTGTGCACGCTGGAAGACATTCAATACATCCAGTTGCAACAGGATTATCTTTCAGCCAGGAGCAGCCTGCAATTCCTGGAGACCGACTTCTTACGCCAGCAGGAACTCAATAAAGACAAGGCAAGCAGCGATAAGGTTTTTCAGCAGAGCCGGAACCTGTATGAGAGCCAGAAAATATTGGTTAAATCATTAAGCGAAAAGCTGCGGCTGATCAATATCAACCCCGACAA
>JAEUVR010000317.1 GCA_016786785.1 Chitinophagaceae bacterium | reverse complement strand
TGAACTGATCAAGATATATGCCCGGGAGTTCAAGGTGAAAGTGGAAATGCGCCAGATAGGAGCAAGACAGGAAGCGGGCAAGGTAGGCGGCATTGGCAGCTGCGGCAGGGAATTGTGCTGTAGCAGCTGGCTCACCGATTTTAAATCCGTAAATACGACTGCGGCCCGGTACCAAAACCTTTCCATCAACCAAAGTAAATTAAGCGGGCAATGCGGAAGGCTTAAATGCTGCCTTAACTATGAGCTGGACACTTATCTTGACGCGCTCCAGCATTTTCCTGAAAATGCCGACACCCTCCAGGTTGCAAAGGGAACAGCCATATTGATCAAAAAAGATATTTTCAAGAACCTGATGTGGTATGTGTTGCCAGATAGCAATAAACAATACCCCCTGGCTATTGAACGAGTAAAAAAGATCAAGGCCGACAATGGCAGGAATATTATCCCCCAGGAGCTGGAACCGGTGGAAGTCACGACGAGCAAACCCAAGGAAGTAGAACCGGAATATGCTGACCTGGTAGGCCAGATCAGCCTTCGCACGCTGGATAAGGCTGAAAAAAAGAAAAAGCACGGAAACAGGGATCAACGTCAGTCGGGCTCTCCACAGCAACGTTCTGCAAAGCATTCAAATTCCGGTAATAGAGGAGGAGGAAACGCCAATAATCCTAAATCGCCGGGCGCCGAAAACCGGGCGCAGGGTTCTCAACCAAGAGGCGGGGGCGCAGAAAACAGGGGCAGCCAGGGAAATAAAGGCGGCCCTAACCGCGCTAATCCCAATAACCGGAGGAATAACCCTCCCCAGAAACCCAAAAATTAAATTGCAATTGGAACGTGGTTCGGCATTGAAATATCCGAATGATGCTCTTAGCCGAGCCAATTATGGCGGTGATCAGTTCCTTTTGAGGGCACAAACGCTTAGTGGAACAGAAGTTCAATTGAAATAAGTGACGACCGGGTGGCAAAGCGCTCTACGCGCGCTTCCATTAATCAAACAAGATTAAATTAAAATCGCCTTAGATGCGAGCGTCGCGAAGGACCTGTTTCTCTCATCGAAAAAAAACAATCACCGGCATGGTCCAGCGCGGGCTACCCGGGTTTGCCATGCGGACTCTCTTAAAGAACTGTTGTTTCCGCGGGAAAGGATTGGTTTCAACGCAAGATTTTAGTAAATTGACGCATCCTGTAGATAGACCGCTATTTATATCGGACAAGTATTAAAACAACCTGTAAACGCTAATTTAACCATTATGGCATTTTTTAAATCCGGAAATCCGACCCTGAACGAGAAGACCTTTGAAAAAAATATTGAGGCCGCCCCTTACGACAGCAGGGGGATAGTCATGACAGAACAGGGCGCGCTGAACAAGTTCGGCATGATGATGCTGCTTGTGCTCGCCTCTGCCTCTTTTACCTGGAAGGCAGCGGCAGACGGCGTCAACGTGATGCCCTATGTGATCGGCTCGGCTATCGGGGGACTGATCGTCGCCCTGATCATTTCTTTCCGTCCTAAATCGTCCGGCATCCTGGCGCCTGTTTATGCTTTGGTGGAAGGCGTATTTGTAGGCGGCATTTCAGCTTATTATAATGACGCTTTTGCCGAGATCGCCCCTAATATTATTATGCAGGCGGTGGGGCTCACTTTCGGCGTGGTCATCTCTATGTTCCTGCTCTATCGTACCGGCGTTCTTCGCGCAACGCCCATGTTCAAGAAAGTAGTATTTATTGCTACCGCAGGCATTGCCGTATTTTATTTGCTCTCCTTTATCCTGGGCTTCTTTGGCATTCAAATGCCCCTGATCCACGAAAGCACCAACTGGGGAATTCTTTTTTCGCTGGTGGTAGTTGTCATTGCGGCATTGAACCTTATCATGGACTTCGACCTGATCGAACAAGGCGCAGCGCAGGGCGCTCCAAAATACATGGAATGGTATGGCGCCTTTGCTTTATTGGTCACCATCGTTTGGTTATACATCGAAATATTAAGATTGCTGTCGAAGATGGCAAGAAGAGATTAATCGGAATACCTTATAATAAAACAGGCTGTCTATTATCGATATAGACAGCCTGTTTTATTTAGGATACCTGATGCGGTAAGAATCATTTATATGATACCCGGACGCATCATTAGTTTGAAACGCGTCCTTGTTAAATAAATAATAAAGGGGCCGGATTTTGAACCCAAATAACGCGCTGTATTTATCTCCCGTCGCCGTCCAGGAAATTCCCTATTCCGCCGAGCAGGCTGCCTTCTTCTTTCCTGTTATAGGTTCCGTAGGCCAGAATTCTTGCCGCCAGCCTGCTGATCGGCAGGGTTTGGATCCATACTTTTCCCGGTCCGCGCAGGGTGGCGAAAAAAAGTCCCTCGCCGCCGAAAACGGTATTCTTAATTCCTCCTACAAACTGGATATCATAAGCGATAGTCTGTGAAAAAGCGACAATACATCCTGTATCCACTTTCAGCAGCTCTCCCGGTTGCAGCTCTTTTTCCGTAACATGCCCGCCTGCATGCACAAAAGCCAATCCATCGCCTTCCAGTTTCTGCATGATGAATCCTTCCCCTCCAAAAAGCCCTGTTCCGAGCTTACGCTGAAATTCAATGCCGACAGAAACGCCTTTTGCAGAGCATAAGAAAGA
>JAEUVR010000299.1 GCA_016786785.1 Chitinophagaceae bacterium | reverse complement strand
TTTTCCTTGATCTCATCAATTAGGCCGCTAACATGTACGAATGTTTCCTTGTTGGAATCATCGTGTTTGATAAAACCGAATCCTTTTTCTGTATTGAAAAACTTAACGGTTCCCTGGATTTTGTTGTCCATCATTAATTGTATTAATATAAATAAAGATTCGAAGTTAAGTTAATTTGGCCAATTAATCTTATTTGGGCAAACTATTCCGAGTCAGCGTTAAGCCGCTGTCGGAGAAGCCATTATAAATGGCGCTCAGGCGTTGACTACGTCTTCTATATCAATGTTTTTGTTCCTGAGGTCTATACCGCCTTCCAATATGGATTTAAGATTGGCCAGGTAAAAGGTCCATCCTGTACTGCATCCGATATGCAGGTCTATTTTTTCCTGGTCGTCTTCGGGAAAATTATGTTGTTCCAGCTCGCAGATGGTTTCGTTGTTTTCCGATTTTATGTTGATGCTAACAATACAATCGCCTGAGAAACGGAATTGTAAAAAGTCTTTCCCGTTAACGGATAGGATCCGCTTTTTTTCCGTTACATGATCGGGATACCCATACCATAGCCACAGGTAGTTATCGCCTGCCTGAAACTTTTCTTCATGGGCCCGGGGCCGGGCATGAGAATCATAAAAGACAGCTTTGCGGAGAAACCAGGATTCCAGTCCTTTGGCGGTAGACCATGCGTTATACACGGTCTGTGGAGGAACATGGATGGTGATCCGCTTAACGAATTGGTTCCAGTCGTAGTGGTCCATTTGAATATTCTTATTCAAGTATAAGCATGCTTACCGGTTGGGGAACGGATATCTCTTTTCCTGTGGGTTGCAATAATCCTGTTTGTTTATCTCTTTTAAAGATCGTGATATTATTGCTCATCACGTTCGCGGCCAGTAAAAAATTACCCGTGGGATCGATCAGGATATCCCTTGGCCATTCGCCTCCTGATTTTTGAAACCCTAAAGATTGTAATTGTCCTGTCTGCTGGTCTATAGCAAAAATGGAAATGGTATTTGACTCGCCCCTGTTAGAAGCGTATAAAAATTTTCCATCAGGAGATATACGGATGGCGGCGCTGGCGATCTCTCCTTTAAAATCTGCAGGATGCGAGTTTATCCTTTGCAGCGGCGTAAGATGGCCGTCGTTGTATCGATAAACATCAACATATCCCAACATCTCTTCAATAACATAGGCAAAGGGCAGCTGTTCATGAAAAACGATATGACGGGGGCCGGCTCCGGGAGTGGTCTTTACTTCTGTCGGCGTTTCATTCAGAGGCTTTTCCTTGCCGGGATCGAATGCATGGATCATCAATTTGTCGATGCCCAGGTCGACCAGGACGAGGAAGCGGTTATCCGGCGTAAATACGGCGGCATGGCCATACGGCTTGTCCTGGCGTTCCTTGTCCACGCTGCGCCCCGTATGCTGGATCGTTTGAGCGGCAACTCCGAGATAACCATCGGAATTAAGCGGGTAGATGGAAAAATTGCCTCCGGTATAATTGGCTACCGCTACCCATTTATTGGTTTTATCAATCGACACATGGCAGGTATGATCGCCGTGGCTGGGTTGTTTATTGTTAAACTCCAGCTCGCCAGAGTCGGGATCGAATGAAAAAGCGGCGACGGCTCCGGGCGTTTTACCGCCGGTTTCGCTTACGGCAAAAAGGGATGTTCCGTCGGGCGTGATGGCCAGGTAGGAGGCATTTTCCAAGAGCGCCGAGCCCACGCTGTTAAATTCGCCGGTATTCGTATTAAAATGATAGGTATAAATACTATTGCTGTCTTTTGCGGCGTAGCAGCCTACAAAAAGATAAGGTTGTGCGATGGAAGCCTGAACTGTCATAATCGTTAAAATAATAAATAATAAACGCATATCTGACGTCAAATTAAAGGAAATGGGTTAATATTCAAGTTGATTTTTTTAAAGCCACATCCCGGATGAAAGAATATCACCGGGAATCGTGTTGATATTCAAGTTGATTTTTTAAAAGAGTATGTTTTTATGCATACGCTTCCGTGGGTTCGCAGGTGCAGATCAGGTTCCTGTCGCCATAAGTATTATTGATCCGGGCGACGGCGGGCCAGAATTTGTTCCGGGCTACATGCGGAAGCGGAAATGCGGCCTGTTGTCTCGAATAAGCATGTTTCCATTCTTCCCCGCAAACTTCCAGCATGGTATGCGGCGCATTCTTTAAAGGGTTGTCTGCTTTGTCCGACTGACCGGCGGCAATGGCGTTGATCTCTTCATAGATGCTGATCATGGCATTACAAAAAAGATGAAGCTCGGCCATGGACTCGCTTTCCGTTGGTTCTATCATCATGGTGCCCGGAACAGGGAAGCTGACGGTAGGCGCATGAAACCCGTAGTCCATCAGCCTTTTGGCCACATCTTCTGCTTCTATGCCGGCGACGCTCTTAAAGGGGCGGAGGTCCACAATAAATTCATGCGCGCAGGAGCCGTTTTTGCCGAGATAGAGCGTTTTATAATATTTCTCCAGCCGGGCTTTCATATAATTGGCGTTTAGTATGGCATATTCTGTAGCGGCGCGCAATCCCTGGCTTCCCAGCAGTTTAATATAGGCATAGCTGATAAGCAAAATATTAGCCGATCCGTAGGGCGCGGCGCTGACGGCATGGTTGTACGTCGCGTTGTTTCCAAGGGCGCCATGCCCGGGTAAAAAAGGCGCCAGTTTTTCATTAACGCAGATGGGGCCCATGCCGGGGCCGCCCCCGCCATGAGGGATGGCAAATGTTTTGTGCAGGTTCAGGTGGCATACATCGGCGCCGATATATCCCGGAGAAGTAAGTCCGACCTGCGCATTCATGTTGGCGCCATCCATATATACCAGTCCGCCGTTTTCATGTACTATGGCGCAGATATCCTTAATGCTTTCTTCATAAACCCCATGCGTGGAGGGATAGGTTACCATCAGCGCGGCAAGGTTGTCTTTGTATTGCCGCGCTCTTTCGCGAAGATCGGCTACGTCAATATGTCCTTCTTCATCGCTTTTTACCACTACTACTTTCATGCCTGCGAGCACGGCGCTGGCGGGGTTGGTGCCATGCGCCGAGATAGGGATCAGCGCTATATTCCGATGGGGATTGCCCTGGCTGTGATGGTAGGCCCGGATGGTCAGCAGTCCCGCATATTCGCCCTGCGCCCCGCTATTGGGCTGAAAGGAGCAGGCTTTGAAACCGGTTATCTCGCAAAGAAAGCGACTGAGCTCGCCGATGATCTGCGTATAGCCTTCCGCCTGGTTGGCCGGAACAAAGGGATGCAGCCCGCTGAACTGCGGCCAGCTAACCGGTATCAGTTCCGTAGCGGCATTCAGCTTCATCGTGCAGCTGCCTAAGGCGATCATAGAAGTATTTAACGACAGGTCTTTGTTCTCGAGCCGTTTGATATAGCGCATCATTTCTGTTTCGCTATGATACAGGTTGAATACGGCGTGCGTAAGAAAGTTCGAGCTGCGTTTAAGGCTTGCCGGTATATTGTTCAGGGGGGCTTCGGCGTCGAAGGTTAGAGATACGGTTGACCTGTCCGAAGCTTCTTCCAGGGCGGCGACGATGTCCAGGATATCGTTCGGGGAGACGGTCTCGTCTATGGATATGCCTATATGCCGGTTGTCGTCGTAATACCTGAAATTTATTTCCCGACTTTCGGCAACCTGCCTGATCGCGGCTATATTGTTTACTTTAATTTTTATCGTGTCAAAAAAAGCTTCGCTTACCAGCTCGTAGCCCAGTTCTTTGAGTTTGGCGGCAAGGGTTGCGGTCAGCAGGCCGACCCGGCAGGCGATATCTTTTAATCCATCCGGACCGTGGTACACGGCGTACATAGCGGCCATATTGGCTAGCAGGGCCTGGGCTGTACAGATATTAGAGGTCGCTTTTTCGCGTTTGATGTGTTGCTCGCGCGTTTGCAAAGCCATGCGGAGCGCGCGCTGACCTGCGGCGTCGACAGATACGCCGATGATACGGCCGGGAATGCCGCGTTTAAATTCTTCTTTTGCGGCGAAAAAACCAGCATGAGGGCCTCCATAGCCTATGGGTACGCCAAAACGCTGGGCCGATCCTATGGCTACATCGGCGCCCAGCTCTCCCGGGGGCGTCAATAGCGTCAGCGCAAGCAGATCAGTCGCCATGACAACATAACCGCCGGCGGCATGTGTTTTTTCAATAAAATCACGATAGTCTGCGATCGACCCATTATCGTCGGGGTATTGCAGGATCGCCCCAAAAAAGCGATCGTCTATCGGTTGAGTAAGGTAATCGCCTTTGACGATCTCAATGCCGATGGGCTCAGCGCGCGTAATAAGCACATCCTTTGTTTGGGGAAACAGGCGTTCATCTACAAAAAAAGCCGGCTTTTGTATCGCATCTGTTTTGTTTACCTGGTGAAAGATCATGGCCATTGCTTCTGCGGCGGCGGTGGCTTCGTCCAATAAAGAGGCGTTCGCCAGGGGGAGGGCGGTAAGATCGGCGACCATGGTCTGGAAGTTCAGCAGGCTCTCCAGCCGTCCCTGGGCTATTTCGGACTGATAAGGCGTGTACTGGGTGTACCATCCCGGGTTCTCAAAAATATTCCTTAAGATGACCGTAGGCGTGATGGTTCCGTAATATCCCTGTCCTATATATGTTTTAAAGAGTTTGTTTTTTGACGCTGTTGTCTTTAGCTCCTCAAGGTATTCATATTCGTTTTGGGGCGGCGGGATTTGTATGGGAGCCTGTAGCCGGATGCCGGCGGGGATGGTATCCCTGATCAGGGCCTCGATAGAGGGCTTGCCGATGGTTTTTAACATTTCCTGGGTATCGCGGGCGCCAGGCCCGATATGGCGGCGTTGGAATTCCTGTTGCTGACGTTCAAATAGGTTCATAGCGGGAGTTTTCTGTCCGAATGCAAAAATTTTCGCAAAGTTAAGCGAAACGATCTACTAACAACTGTTTGGTAGAATGATGTTGAAAACATGTTCGGAGAGACCCGGGCCTCCGGTTTTTAATGCTCGCGAGCCGGGCGCTGGTCGCGCTTACGCGCCAGGATCGACGGGTTTGCCGGGAAGCGCTTTGCCAGGGGAATCCGCGCTATTTTTTATCAGCTTCCATTAACTTTTCCAGCACAAAATAGACGATGGGGCAAAAGCTCGCGTTCTTCAGGGTTATTTGCTGCCTTTTGATCAGTACATCTTCGTTGGTATAGGGAAAACGATGACAGTCGGAAGGTCTTGCTTCATAGATACGGCAATAGTTGTCTTCTCCCAAAAACGGGCAGGGGGACGACCGGGTTACATAATCGCCGTCTTCATCCAGCCGCAGGTAGGTCTCGATAAAATCGCCTTCCTTCATTTTCAAATGCTTTGAGATCCGCTTAATATCGGGCGTTTTAAAGCGGGGAGAGAACCGTTTGCAGCAATTGGCGCATTTCAGGCAATCGATGCGGCTGAACGCTTCTTCATGCAGGTCGGGCAATTGCTTTAAGGTCTTGTTTTTATCGGCCCTGTGAAGAAATTGCTTGTATAGCTTTTGTCTTTCTCCCGATTTTTTCTCCCAGTTGCGCAGCAGGTCATTAGACATGTAGCATATATTTAAGGCAGGATGAAATAATGTAATGCCCGCCGTTAAAGAATATATTTCATAAGTCATTTCTTGAACCGGCAATCGCAAAGAAATATGAAATCGCGCAAACTGCGGTTAGATTTTTTTTACGGGTAGGGGATCGGCGCATTCCTCCAGCAACTGGCGCATGGTTTTATGCAATACAGGATGGATCAGCGCCGGCGCTATTTCATTCAGGGGCTCCAACGCGAACCGGCGATCCTGTAGCCGGGGATGGGGAATGGATAAGCCTGGCTCCCTGACGACTAGGTGATTAAAAAAAAGAATATCAATATCAATTACCCTGGGTCCGTATTTCTGATCTCTCTCCCGGCCCATCAGCTTTTCTATAGAAAGCAGTTCTTTAAGCAGGGCAAAGGGATCGAGAAGAGTATAGATCATGAGCGCCTGGTTGAGAAAATCGTTCTGATCCGTTTTTCCCCAGGCGGCCGTTTCATATATGGAAGAAGAATCAATGATTTTCCCGCAGCGTTTACTTATGCCAAACATCGCCTCAGCCAGTTGTTCATGCCTGTTGCCAAGGTTCGAGCCAGTTAGTAGGTATACTGTGTTCATCAAGTGGACAAATGTAGATATATAATGCAATATCTCAAACGCGCCTGTTCATGAGTAGCGGCTCGCCCAACCTTGACATGTTGTACGGGCAGGGACAAGAATTTACATTGGGTCGTTATGTATTCATATTACAGCGCTACATTTACACCCTAAAGCGGATACAGATGCGTAGTTTTTTTAAGACCTTTTTTGCGGCCTTTCTGGCCATTCTCGTATTTTTTGCGGTTATTGTCCTGCTGGCGGCGGGAGCGGCGACGGCCCTGATTTCCCGGGGCCACGAAAGCTTAGGCGATAAGGGAATGCTGGTAGTGGATCTCGGCCAGCGTTTTGCAGAAATGGAACAGTCCAATCCCTTTGCGGAGATCGGCCGTAGCGGGGAATATGACCTTCCTTCTTTGTATGATGTGGTCAGG
>JAEUVR010000275.1 GCA_016786785.1 Chitinophagaceae bacterium | reverse complement strand
CCAGGTTCAGCTGATCATAGAGCTGCGTGTCGGTCTGTTTGGTGAGTACCATGCGGGTATTGCCCAAATGATCCTTTAAGAAATAATCAAAATAAAAGGCCTTGGCTTCGACTGTGCCTTCTGTGGTATCGTATCGGGCACGCTCTTCTTCGTGGGTGAGATGAACAAATTGCAGTCTCTCTAAAGTTCACGCATTTACTTGCAACAGATCAGGCGAGGCTAAGGCTTCTTCCCTTCACCGTATTTTTTTTCTGCGGCTTTGGCTTTTTCAAAGTCCAGCACAACGCCGTTGATACAGTACCGTAAGCCGGTGGGGGGAGGGCCGTCTTCGAAAACATGGCCGAGATGCGATTTGCAACGGCCGCACATCACTTCGGTACGGCTCATCCCATGCGAATGGTCGGGCTCATAGATAATGCTTCCCTTGGTAATGGGCTCATAGAAGCTGGGCCAGCCGCAGCCGCTTTCAAACTTGGTATCGCTACGGAAAAGAGCGTTCCCGCACACGGCGCAGTAATAGGTTCCTATCTCGCTAAAATCTTCATATTTGCTCGACCAGGGGCGCTCCGTTCCTTTCTGCCTGGCGATATGGAAAACATCTGCGGGCAGGATCTTTCTCCATTCCTCATCATTCAGTTCCACCTTGTTGTTATCGGTGCGGGAATATGCCGGATTGGCCGGTTTTTTACTTGTATCCATAATTTGCTGTGCTTTATGTTGCTGTTCTTTTTCAGGCGAAGGCGTTTGAGAATAGCTGCATTGTTGTAATCCAGCCATCAGCAGTAACCCGGTTATGAGATAAATGGCTTGTTTCATACTTAACGCTTTACAAATGGGTATTGTTCTCTCAACTTTGTTTCCGCAGAAAAGCTCCGACCAGGATCATATTTACCCATTGATATTGATCCATTCAACCTGAGCGCGCTGCCTGGCCGGGATAAATATGTTTGCCTCCTTCTGCAAATTTACGGCGGCAGGTCGACCGGATAACGGTTTATCTTGCATCGCTTAAGACCTTTTTATAGCCGGATTATTGAATTGTTAAAGGATTTTTAGCGCATCTACACTATATTTACCGCGATAAATGCTCATTTTATGGGGATTCTTTTCATTAAACAAGATGATCTGCTATAATGTTTAATCTTATTTTATTCGGTCCCCCGGGAAGCGGTAAGGGAACCCAGTCTGAAAAGCTCATTGATAAATACGGACTTATGCACCTCTCGACAGGCAACCTGCTGAGGGAAGAGATTGTAAATCAAACCAAACTGGGACTGGAAGCCAAACGATTTATGGATAATGGACAACTGGTGCCCGACTCCGTGGTGATCGGCATGATCCGCTCTGCCATCGAGCATAACCCGGCCTCAAAGGGGTTTTTGTTTGACGGCTTCCCCAGAACGGTGGCCCAGGCCGAGGCGCTGGACGAACTGCTTGCTGAGAAGCAAGCGGAGATCAATGCTTTCCTGGCCCTTGAAGTGAGCAGGGAAGAGCTGATCGGCAGGCTGCTGAACAGGGGCAAGACCTCCGGAAGAAGCGATGACGTGAATGAAGATATTATCAGCGCCAGGATACAGGAGTACGAAAATAAAACTGCCCCCGTTGCCGGCTATTATGAACAATTCGATAAGGGGGTTCGCGTAAAAGGCGAGGGCGATATCGACCAGATATTTGATTCTCTTTGCCGGGAAATCGACGCTAAAATGCTGGTTTGAGAACTGGATTTACCCTGAAAAATCAGCTTGGTCTCCTGCGGGTTTTGTTTTGTTATGCTTATTGTTGGATCAGGCCAGCAAGCGTGCGATTTAAGCAGAAGTGTCTTTGATGCGTATCGTTGGAGCTGCCAACAACGCGCCCGCGTGCGTGTAGTGCATTTGTTTATTCTCCTAACAGCGCTTCAACTTCAGTTTTCAAAATTGGAAGATGTTTAATTGCAATTCCCCAAATTACTTCATCAGAAACAGAATCGTAACCATGAATTATTCTATTTCTTGTATCCACAATTTTTCTTGAATTAGTTACGGCAATCGTTTCGTCCTGTTTTAAAATTCTGCTTAATGCTTCACCTATAATTTCAATGTTTCTTTCAACTGCGCGTCTTGTCCGTAAGTCGTTTTGATAGCTTGTAAAAGTTTTTGGCGTATCCTCAAAGAAACTTTCAATTTCAACAATCGCATTTAAAATATCATAAAACCATGCTTTTATTTCATTGTCCATATACAAGTTGTCTTTGTTGATTAACAGCCTGTTTAAAATACGGGTTTTTTATAGCTTTGCTTTCTAAAAGGTCAACTGGTCGTTTCAATATGTCTTGTAGTGAAAACTTGAAATCAAAATAGTTGTCCGCATAGTCCTCCACGTCAATGTTGGCAAAATCAACAATTAAATCAATGTCGCTTCCTTCATTAAATTTGTCCGTAAGTATAGACCCAAAAACATACAAACTCTTAACACTGTGGGTTTCACAAAGTTTAGAAATGTCATCGGTATATTTTGCGAGTCTGTTCATTTTAAAAAAATGTTAGTCAAATCTACGAAAATTTAACAAAATGTCCTTTGTCAATTCAAGGTAAGCATAGCGCGCTCGCCGCATTACACAACGCGTATAACAAAACATGCGCACGTTAAGGAGTTGCTATAGACTGAAATTATTTAGCAGAAAATAAAGAATCCGCTTTTTGAAGAGCGCTCAGGATTTCATCTTTTACCTTATTGACTTTTTCTTTTTCCGATTCGAGGTAGACAAGCCTTAAGGCTTCATTGTTCTCCGCCGAATCTACCACAAACTCCTCCATCCAGCGGTTCATGCCTTCATCGGCATTTTTCAGTTCTTCGGACAAAGACTGAAGCGCTGTTGCAAGCGTTGTATTGGCATGTTTGCCGGCGCTTGCTAGCGAATCCAGCGCTTGCTGCGCCTGTTTCCGGTAGCCGGCGAGTTTACCCATCTTTGCCATGGCAACATTATGCCCTTCCATCACTTCATGAAAAAGAGAGTCCTGTCTGGTTTCTAATACGACGGTATATCCATCTTTTCTTTCCGTATGGCTGCCGCTATCCGCGCAGGCGGAAACAAGGGCCATGGCCGTTAAGGAAAAACATATCACCCCGAAGGAAGTGCGCTTGATCATGATCGATAATTAGTTTGAGCAATAAGCCTCCGCCAGGTCAGTTTCTCCAATTGCGACTGATCATAACCAGCGCGGCGTCTTTGGCATCGGGAATCTTTTCGGTCCGTTTCCCCGATTACGCCTGATCATGATCAGGTGATTAGTTTGAGCCTGGAAGCGCAAATATAAGTCCCTCTTAATAAATAAGATAACGATTCATTTGATTTTTATCAGAGAAACGATCGCGCGATTGCCCGAATTTTCATAAACCGTTAAGTTCGCTGCAAGCCATTGGTTTTATCATCCATGAGGTCTGTGTCTATTGTATCTCTCCGTAGGCCCATTGAAGTTGAGCGTTAATACCTGTGATAAGATCATTCATTTAAGTAATTTCGCCGGGTACGCTAAATCTTTTTTATGAGCGCTTCTTTTCCACAGGCCTATGTCCGGTCTGAGATACATCAGTCTGTCGCCATCATCGAATTTTATCATCCCCAGAGCAATTCCCTGCCTTCCACGCTGCTGGAAGATCTGGCGAGAGAGATCCACAGCGCAGGCGCCAATGAAGACGCCAGGCTGATCCTGCTGCGTTCTGCAGGCAATAGGGCTTTTTGCGCAGGGGCTTCTTTTGAGGAACTTTCGGCCATTGACAGCCCGGCAAAAGGACATGCTTTTTTCAATGGGTTTTCCCTGGTCATCAATGCCATCCGCAAATGCCCCAAGCTGGTGATAGGCCGTATCCATGGAAAAAGCGTCGGCGGGGGGGTTGGACTGGTAGCGGCCGTGGATTATGCGATTGCAGTAGAAGGCGCGGATATACGGTTAAGCGAACTTTCTATCGGTATCGGCCCCTTTGTGATAGCCCCGGCTATTGAGCGAAAGATCGGCAAGGGCGCTTTTAGCCAGTTGGCCATTGACGCCGCTCATTGGCGGAATGCCGAATGGGCCCAAAAAAAAGGACTATATGCCGAACTGCACCCCGACATCGAAAGTATGGATGAATCGATCGGTAAGCTGACGACCACGCTGGCGCATAGCCACCCCGAAGCCATGAAGGAACTGAAAAAGATATGCTGGGAGGGTACGGAAGACTGGGACCGCTTGCTTGCTGAGCGGGCGGCCATCAGCGGCAGGCTGGCGCTAAGCAGCTTCAGCAAAAACGCCATTGCCCGCTTAAAAACAAAATAAGCATATTGAAGACCGCGGCTTATATAGCCCGGCCTTAACCTTTTGGAAGTTCCCGTACTGCCTGAGAGGAGCGGCGGCATCTGGGAGCCTTAACCGGGCTTCCACCTTTTGAGATTTGCCTAACGAAGCACCGGCGCCGCGTAAAAGACACGCTAATGGATCAACTAAGGATCACAAACGAAGCGCTGATACCGCGTAAAAGACGCCCTAATGAAGCAACGAAGGATGAGCGAAGGATCGGTGAAGGATCACTGAAGGATCGCTAATGGATTTTATCCCTGGCGCTGCCCTTATGTATTCAGTCCGCCGCAGGCGCTGATCACCTGTCCCGTAACATAGGAGCTCATGTCCGACGCCAGGAAAAGGGCAACATTGGCTATCTCCTCCGATGAGCCGAATCTGCCCAGCGGAATTTTTTCGAGGAATGCCTTTGCTCCGTCCCCATCTTTAAGGTAATGCGTCATGTCTGTTTCTACGAAACCCGGGGCGATCGCATTGCAGCGTATATTACGGCTTCCCAGCTCAAGGGCCGTCGATTTGGTGAAGCCGATAATGCCGGCCTTGCTGGCCGCGTAGCTCGACTGGCCCGCATTGCCGCGAATGCCGATGATAGAGCTCATATTGATGATCGACCCCTTCCGGGCTTTCATCATCGGGCGCGTTACCTGCTTGACGATATTAAAAACGCTTTTGAGGTTGGTGGCGATCACATCATCCCATTGTTCCTGGCTCATGCGCAATAAGAGGTTGTCTTTCGATATCCCCGCATTATTCACGCATATATCAATTGTGCCGAAATCGTTCAGCGTCTCATTCACAAAAGCTTCGCTTTCGGCAAAGGATGCCGCATTGCTTTTATAGGCTTTGGCCTTTACTCCCAGCGCATGCAGTTTGTCTTCCAGCGCCTTTGCTTTTTCGGCGCTGCTATCGCTGACATAGGTAAAGGCGATATTTGCGCCATGCTCGGCGAATTTTATGCATATCCCTTCTCCGATCCCGCGCGCGCCGCCGGTAATGATAGCTGTTTTGTT
>JAEUVR010000266.1 GCA_016786785.1 Chitinophagaceae bacterium | reverse complement strand
GCACAATAACAATTCCCCGATCAGGATGATGCTGGAGAGCGGCACGGCAATAAAGTTGGTAAGCAGGAAAAGGTTGGGGAACTGGCGAAAATAAAACAGGATAAGGGGAAGCGTGAGCCATTGCGCGGCTATCGTTACGGCGTTCAGTTTCCAGGCGGCGTCTGCCATCTTGTTTTTAAAGACCAGCAGCCGGTAGACGGGCTTCATAAACATAACAATGCCGGTGAGCGCCGCATAGGAAAGCTGGAAGCCTACATCCCATAGCCAGTAAGGATGATAGCACAATAAGGCAAATGCCGAAGCCGCGAGATTATTATAAATAGAAGCCTCTCTGGAAATGCTTTTTCCCAGCACGATAAACGAGAACATCACCGCTGATCGTAATACCGAGGGAGCGCCGCCGGCGAGCAGGCTGAACAGCCATAGTCCGGAGAGTACGACGAGGGGCTCTATCCATCTGCCTTTTTTCAGGCGGGCGATGGGCAGGCAGATGGCTTTAAGCAGCGCATAGATCAGGCCAAGGTGTAAGCCTGAGATGGCGATCACATGCACTACCCCGGTGTTGCTGTACGATTGAAGCAATGATTTGTCGAGATCGTCTTTATACCCGATCAATAAGGCTTCTGCCAATCCCTGTTCTTTTTTACCGGGAATATATTTTTGGATGATCCTGATGATCTTTTCGCGGGTATAGATCAGCAGCGCCTGGAGCGGGGAGGAATGGGTTTCCGGCAGGACGGTAAATTCTCCCGGGCGCAGGAATACCTGGAAATGGATGCCTGCAAATGCGCAGTAACGGCGATAGTCGAAGCTACCCGGACCCGGGGGCATGAAGTTTTTTATGGGCTGCAGCGGTTTGTTGAAGGAAATAATATTTCCATAACGCGGATAAGCAGGCGGCGATTGGCTTATAAGGTTGACGCGCATTTCCCCGGTAATGCTATCCGGGCGCTGGCTGACGGAGCTTGCCGTTGATGGGTTCGCGGGAGATACGTCATCTATTTCTTTAAAAAAGACTGTTGGTTCGCGGTTTGTTGTCGAAAGGTCCGCTGAAGGCATACCTGGTTTGTGGTTTACTGTTGAAGGGTTAGGAAGAGATGCGGTTGATTTGTGGTTTGCGATATCGGCCGTCGGCGCGGTTAAGGAATCGGATAGATGTTCTTTTTTCAGGAAGTAGATATAGATCTTTCCGCAATCTGTCATAGAGCAATCCGGACCATGCGGCGGCCTGTTGTTTTCAGCGACGAATGTTTTATCAGGCAGGCTGCTAGGAGTGTGGCTTTGCGGGGCGTTGAGATCCGGAGGCGTTGTTTCTTGTTTGTTTTCCCGGTGAGAAGCGGATAGGGTATCGGAAAGCGTTGAAAGATGGGGTTTGTGGATAGCATGTATCGTAGCCAACGCTTTCCATGATGATTTTTTTTCTGAAGGGTTTTCGAGGAGGATGGCGATGAACTCAGACTGGGGCTTACGCGGAGCAGGCCCAATAGCAGCGCCGGTTAAGGCGACAGATGCCAGGTTGCTGGATCTGCTTGGATCAGCGGGGGACTCAGTAGAAGGTTCGGTTAAAGTTTTTCTGTTGGTAGATGGTCGATGGTCTCGCCCTGTTGAATCAATGACAGGGTTGGTTAAGGAAGAAAAAGAAGAATGGTTGGGAAGGCCGGCAGTAGGATAGGTTATTTTACAAAAAAGGGAGACTTCTCGCGCGAGCGCGGAAGAGTCTTTATAATAAGTCAATAATGCGCCCGCGCTAAACAGGAGAAGGTGTATACAAATGCCTGTCAGCCATTGCAGGGCAAACCGGGTATAGGGAGTAAACAGCGAATACAGGGTTAGCCCGCATAGGGAGATGCCTGTCAGCCGCCAGCTAGCGATTATTGGTAGCGGAAAATAGTATTGAACAACAATACCAGCTATCAAAGGCGGCAGCAGCCGGATAAAGGGCGCTTGTTTCCAGATAGATGATGCATAAGATGACATGCTTCAAATTAAACCGCCCGCCGTACCCGGCCAGGGGAAGAAATGGGTTTTACGATGTTTTATTCTCTAAGGAGTTGGTTCATGCGACCGGGGCATTAAGGATGAAGCGAGGCGCTGCTCATGGCTGGGGTATTGCTGTTGCCTTGAAAAGATCAGCGTGTTTCCCTGTTGCACAAAATGCAGTCCGTTCGCGCGCAGGAGTTTTAATAATTCCGATAGCGGCGCTCCATTGCACAATGTTCCGGAGAAATATTGATGAGGAGCCCGTTCCATATTCATTATATCCAGGTCGTAACGCCTTTCCATCTCCAATAAGAAATCGCGCATCGCGACATGCGTAAAAATGCGTTCGGGCCCTAACCAGGACAATGTTTCCCTGATGTTGGCGGATCGTATTTTAATGGCGCCAAGCAAACCTTCCTGTCCCGCGTCGTCTGCAAAAGCCTGTTGCCCGGGCTGCAACCTAAGGCTTTCATATGGATTGAATATTATTAGTTCTCCGGAGGATAGCGTGGAGGCCATCCTGTTATCATAGGTGTTTACATTAAAGCTGGCCTTAACGACTTCTATCCGGGCGCTATGCGTAATGACCTGCCAGGGCGCATTGACATGTTGCGGGGATTCAAAATAAGCTTCGCCATCTACTTCGATAGCGTATTCGTCGCTGGTAAAGACAACAGGGAATCGTATAGTAGAAGCGGCATTCAGCGTTATTTTGACGCCGTTTGGCAATACGATGCGCTGGTAAGCCCCGCGGGAAGTGGCGATCGTATGGTAGATGGATTGCTGATGGAGCCCGGGCGCAGCAATGGTCTTATATTCCAGTATGCCCGCCTGCGACTTGACCAGCGCGATATTGTCCTGCCGGGTTATCTCGCCGGTATAATTGCTGTCTATCATAACCGAGCAACCATTGTCCAGGATAAGCCTGCATGTGTTCGCCCCGGCGAGAATGAGATTGCCCTCCCCTGCATGTGTTCTGCAGGAATATTGAAGCTTGGGCGTATAATTCAATACCAAGATCAACAGGAAAGCCAGCAACGCCGTGGCTGCGTATGTCGTATAAGAGCGGGGAGAGGAGATAAGGGAACGGATCGATCCTTTTTCGGAACGCCTGGAACGGCTGATGATTTCCCTGGCCGAAGGCCTCCATTCTTTAAGCGCTTTGGGTAAATCATCATTGTACTGCAGGCCGGCAGAGATCTCTTCGATCATCTGGTCCAGCTCTTCTTCTTCATACAGGTCCAGCGCCAGCGCCAATAGCGATTCTTCATAAGCGGAGGTGGAACGCTCGATATGCTTTTTAAGCAGTTCCTTCATGTATTCAGGATGGTGAATCATTTTGCAGCATTTAAAACAGCAATAATTTAATATGGGCGCTCATGAACTTACGTATTTGCTTAAGCGATTCTGTAAGAAGGTTTTTAACGGTGCTTTCGGATACATGACACTTTTCTGCGATCTGCTTTCTGCTTAACCCTTCCTCCCGGCTCATACGATACATCAGTTGCATCTGCGGAGGCAGTTTGCTTACGGCGATCTGTATTTCCCGGTTTAGTTCTTTAATGTCGATGCTGTTGTCCATAACGCCGGGAACCTGAGATGGCGATAGCTGTTCGATATGGATAGCGATCCGCTTTTTTTCTTTTTTTAATATGTTCAGCGATTGGAACCTTGCGCATTTATACAGCCATGCCGATGGGCGTTCCATGACGGCTATGCTTTTCCTGTTTTCCCAAAGCTTCTGATAAGCGTCAAATAAAATTTCTTTTGCCAGTTCCTGGTCGACGATGATTGCCCTGATATAGGGCAATAGCTCGGCCGAATAGCGTTCAATAATTGCATCCAATGCCGGTTGGTGGTCGCGGCCAAGCAACCTGAACAGATCGTCGTCGTATATCTTTTTTTTCGCCATGAGGATCTGACGGATATAAGTAAGCAGGAAGAAATACAATAATGAAGGGTGGATTGTAGATGCGATCCGGATTAAAACAGAGCCATAAAAATTTTGTAAAGATCCGGGTAGGACTAAAGCCTGTTTTTGTTGTTTATACTAGTGAAGAAGGTCAATTCGAAATTAGGATAATAAATCACAGCTTATGTAGACTGGCCTAGATATTTTTTGTTTGTCTCGCGGTATTGCGCCATTAAGGCGCAGAGGGAGTTTTATGGAAAGAGGAATGCCTGTTCCTCGAAAAACCAGGGGTCGAAGCAGGCTTGTATTTTATGGATCAAGCTATTTTCGCAGCAATTTCGGATTGCGGACAAGCAATTGTTTCGCAGGTTAAAGTAATGCAATCATGGGTATAGCGTGGGGCGTGAGTATTCCTCCGACAACGCTACACGGATTGAACCAATACGATCATTGTGATTGTATTAAAACGCGCATAATTTCTTCATAGCGCCTCGTGAATTAATGCAATGTACTCCCGGCGGCAAAGCGGTACGATAAGGGCTTTGTTAAGGCAATTTCTTACGCTGATTTTAATAATAACAGATGCGGATATGCGTACTGGTATAAAAAATATCGTTAAGTCTGGGCGCCTGCTCCTGCTGGCAGACTTTATCAATGCGCTGATCATACTGTTGCTGTCTTATGCGGCGGCGAGCAAGCTGTGGGATTATTATGGCTTTGCGCGGGTGTTGGATCAGTCGCCCTTGTTGAAGCCCTATGCGAATGTATTGGCCTGGGCGCTGCCGGCGTTGGAATTGGCCATTGTTGTTTTATTGTTACTCCCGATCACTCGTTTGAGAGGCCTGTGTGTATCGGCGGGTTTATTGATCGCGTTTGCTTTGTATTTGTCGTATATGGTTTTGTTTGCGCCTCATCTTCCCTGCGGCTGCGGCGGCGTATTAAAAGGTTTGAGCTGGCGTCAGCATATTTTTTTCAATTTGTTTTTTGTGGGGTTAGCGTTTGCCGCCATTTATATATACCGGCGTTATAAGACGACGGCGAATAAATCGCCCCCTTAGGTTCCTTCGGGAACGGAAACCATATTATGCTGATAGCCTGTAATGACGGAGTCAGGACAGGCGCGGAGCGCAACGCCCGCAACGAATATGAATCATCACTTATCAAACTAAAATATTTGTTATGAAAAATTATTTTTTAGGCCTCGCGGCAATCATTATTGCCATTGGCGCAGCGGCGTACACAAGTCCGGAAGTAAAGGTTAAACCCCAGAGCTATACTTTCTATTTTACAGGAGACCCGTCGTCGCCGGGAGAGGTTGCGGATGAGAGCAAATGGAGCATTACGCCAACTGAAAATGATTGCGGTTCAACACAAAACAAAGCCTGCCAGATAGTGGTTGATGATAATCAAACCTTTTTAGATTCAGGCGACGGTAATAAACGGAAACTGTTGAGTACGCTCGGTATCATTGCCGCTGCCGGCGCCGGCGGCTCAGTCAGCGGATATATTCCCCAGATGCCGCATACGGGGATTTCATTGAGCGTAAACAGACCTTGAGACGGGTGTTTGGAAGAGAATAAGCGTTAAAATGCGCGTGTGATCGATCCAGCGCTCAGGATCGAGTTAAGACCTGTAGTATACAGCGCGGCTCATATATGTTATAATAGGAAGATGGTCGGCGAGCTCGGCTATCTTCCTATTCCCCCGATATATCCATCGAGAAAAGCCGCCCTTTCCAGCAGCCAGGCTTTAAGTTTGATCACATCGCCCATAAAGTCGCCGGTACCGGTATTCCAGGTCTTGAAGTCTTCTATTTTGGAAGATTTGATCTGCACGGAATATTGTTCTACAAATTGTATCAGCTCTTCAAAGGAGCTGGACCGATAACTAGTCCATTTCTGTTGAAGAAGCCCTACAAAAGCCGGGTCCTGCGTAAACCTGGCAAAAAAAGTGGCGCCTGGCGTCCCACCCGAATCCCTGAAAAACCGACTGCTGGCGGTAACAAAATGCTTATCAACCCCATTATAGCTGTAGGCCCAGTCAAAATCCCATATAGGACCCATCGTAAACTTGCCGGTTGCGCGCTTATGCAGATAGACGCTCTTGGGATGATTGGGTTCATGGTTATCCGTCAGCAGATACACGATCAGAAATCCTGCCAGCGATCCCAGGTCTAAATGATCCGCATAGCCATTGCCGGGAAAATCAGGCGCCGCCATCAAAGATGCCAGGGCGTTGAACTCTTGGGCAATGGGTTCGATCTCCTGGGCTGAGCCCAGATCCGGGTATTTGATCATGACCGGCAGATCGTATTCCTGCGAACGGAACTGAAATTCCTCGTCAAAATTTACATCAAGTTCCAGCAGCAATCCATCGGATCCTATATTCACCCTGTCTGGTCCTTGCTCTATTTGCTGGGTGAAATTATAGGAACCTGCGTATTCCCCGTTCACCGTTACGTCTACGGGAATAATGGTATTGGTATAAGCAAGGTTTAACTGATGCCCGATCTTCATGGCTACCGCATTCAACATCAGGGTCGGATCAAGATAATTAGCCAGCAATACCCAATCTCTTTCTTCCGGCAAGCCGAACATCTCAGATTTGCTGGCAAGCTTTAGCCGGTATGGTTTTTTGGGCTGCCACCAGGTGCTGTTGCCCCTGCCCCTTATTTGTGTAGCGCCGGTATAATCAGGGTATTTTCCCTTCCCGTCTATGGTTAATGTGGCATTTAAATAGTTATCCTTAGAATTCACAGGGGCGCTTCCTTCTGTATTGATGTAAATATGCGGCAGGCTGTTCTGTAACCATTGTATTTTGACAGGGTAGATTTTTTCTCGTCCGCCGGCAGACCTCAATGTATAGCTAACGATATCCGAAAAATCCTGCTCCGATACGCCTGACTCCTGTTGCTGCCCGTTAACCAGCGCCTGCGCCGCATTTGTGGTAAATTCCGGCTTCAGGCGTTTATGGAATATATCGGGCGCTGCAGCCCTGATCGTATCGCCATCTATCGAGAAGCGAATATCCTCTGACAGGGATGGGTTATGCTCCCTGGTTAGCGCAAAGCCTGAAAACAAAGGGAGTTCATTCTTGCCGGTATCGTTCTTTTTGCAGGCTGTCAGCACAAACAACCAGCAGAAGAAATAGCCGGTTGTTGCGGAGAAAGCAGGTCTGATGAATATCATCTAATAAAAATACAAAAAGCAGCCCGCTTCAGCGGAGCTGCTTTTTGCTATTGTTTACTTATTGCCCGATTTAGTTTTGCGGCATCCCGGTGATATCGATAATACTGTAGGGCAATGGTAGAGCATACCTGTCATCATTTGGTCCCAGCGTAAACACTTGGTTGTTGACCATTCTTTTCAAAACAATACCTGCCCCTTCTTTATTCAGCCGTTTTATGTCTATCCAGCGAAGATTACGCATCAGCAGTTCCTTTCTTCTTTCTTTCAGGATAAGGTCCAGTGCCTCGCCCTGAGCGCTTGCAGAGAAGGGGATAAAGGTCCCTGTCGCCCATCTCATTTCCAACAAAGTATTAAGGTCGTTCATGGCTTCTGTTATCCTGTTGGCTCTCGCATGGCATTCCGCTCTCGTTAGATACATTTCATCGGTGGCAAGTCCGCTGAAAAAGGTTCCGGTAGCAGCGGTATAATTTCCTTTAAAGCGCCGCCCTCCATTAAACAGCCGAAAAAATATGGCTTTCCTCTTATCGTTCTCCTCATAGCTTGCATACAATATGCTATCTATATGTGTGGAGATAGGAGAGGCAGCGGCGTAGTATCCGGGATTTACGGTATAGAATATGATCTCATTATTAAAGGGTTGAAAAGGGATGTTGAGTGTTTCATTGATATCGGGACTATTATAATCCAGTAGATCATTTTTGAGTTGTAGCGAAAGATCTGCATACTTATAGGCGCTATCGTATTGCCGCATGGACAGATAGGCCCGCGCTAAGGCGCCGTAGGAAGCGGCTTTTGAAGGTCGCATGGGGTGTGTCGGATGATCAGGCAGGTATTTGGCCGATTGTTTAAGATCGTTTATGATCCAGTCATAGGTTTCTTTAACCGTAGCCCTTACCGATGGGACATTGATGTCGGATGTGGATCTTAGCGGTATGCCCAGGTCTTTTTCGAAGGAAGCAGGGTCATAGGCTTTGGCATATTGCCAGGCCAGGTTTAGGAAATAGTATCCTCTGTAAAAAAAAGCGGAGCCCTTTACATTGTCCCATTTGGAGCCATTTAAAGCCGTTCTTTCAATCCCGTCAATTCTTTCAAGCGTATAATTGGTATTGTATATAACCAGGTAGCTATCGGCCCAGTCGGAAGCGTTGTTTATATAGCTTTTGAAATTCCATACGTATGCGTCTTTGTCAGAAGAGCTAAAGAAAAAATTGTTATAGTTGGCTTGATTGACGTATGCGTCTGCAGCGGAAGCTTCTCCAAATCCGGGTGTTTTGTAATTCATGATATAATCTCCATCGAATAATCCCTGCAGGTCGTCTAATGACTTGGGAGAGATCAGTTTTTTATCGGGTTTTTCTTCGAGATATTTTTTACAGGAAGAGAAAGTGAAAAGGATAGCTATGATCCCTGCAAGATATAGGGCGGTTTGTTTGCGTTTCATAATGATTTTTTTGAGGTTAGAAATTAGCGCGGATGCCGATTGTCCATTTTCTTGAAGGGGCCAGGCTCGACGGGTATTCCGGGTCTAGTCCTGCTTTATTGGCGCGCCATAGCATTCCCAGGTTTGCGGCATTGGCATAGACTTGTATATCGTGCCTTAGTATTGAACTTCTCGATGCCGGATTGTTTAAGGAATAACTCAAATTGATATACCGGATCTTGATATGGTCGGCTTTTAAG
>JAEUVR010000154.1 GCA_016786785.1 Chitinophagaceae bacterium | reverse complement strand
GCGGAGAGAGAGGGATTCGAACCCCCGGTACCTGTTACAGTACACCTGATTTCGAATCAGGCACATTCAACCGCTCTGACATCTCTCCAAATAATATCGGGCGGCTAAAATAAAAAATCCTCCTGAAATGCGCATATTTTTATTCTGTTATTCGTCTCTTTCATTCGCGCTCTGCTTGCTACCTTTGCACGGAGTATCTTTCCGTTGACATCTTAATGCCTGATCGTTGAAACACCTTAAAACGTTAAATAAGTACCTGTGGAAATATCGCGTGCGACTGCTTTCGGGCATTATCTTTATCGTGCTATCTAATTATTTCGCCATCCTCGCGCCGCAGATCACCGGCTATATCTTTGATATCCTCCAGCAATACCTGGGCGCCGAAAGCGTCAAAACCAGGGTGGATAGCTACGACCCGCTGGTAGTCCTGTTCATCGGAACGCTTAATGGCTATGAGCTTAGCTTTGCCGGGAAAGTGACCCTTTTCAGTATCGCCATCCTGGTATTTTCGCTGCTGAGCGGGGTTTTTATGTTCCTGATGCGACAGGCGATCATCGTGATGAGCCGGCATATTGAATTTGACCAAAAAAATGAGGTCTTTCGCCACTACCTCAAGCTGGATATTAATTTTTATAAAACGCATAGCACCGGCGATCTCATGAGCCGCATCTCCGAAGATGTGAGCAGGGTGCGCATGTACACCGGCCCGGCTATCATGTATATCGTGAACCTTGTTTTCCGGATCAGCTTTTGCCTTTTTTATATGATCAGGGAGAACTGGGAACTTACCCTGTACGTGCTTTCCCCGCTTCCCGTACTGGCCCTGACCATCTATTGGGTGAACAATATCATTCATAAAAAAAGCGAGAAGATACAGGCCTTGCTGTCCGATCTCACTTCTAATGCGCAGGAGTCGTATTCCGGGATCAGGGTGATCAAATCCTTTGTCCAGGAAAAAGCCATGTTCGGTTTTTTTAATGAGAACAGCGAATCGTATAAAAAGAATGCGATCGGGCTGGCTAAACTTGAAGCGGTATATTTCCCGGCGATGGGCCTGCTGATCGGCCTGAGCACCCTGCTGACCATCATGATAGGCGGCTTGTACGCTATTCATGGGCGGCCAGGCATGACGGTAGGGGCGATAGCCGAATTTGTCATGTATATCAATATGCTGACCTTCCCCGTTAGCGCTATCGGCTGGACGGCCAGCATGATCCAGCGCGCCGCCGCCTCGCAAAAAAGGATCAATGAGTTTTTGAATACCCGCCCAGGGATCCTTAATCCGCCTGCCCCCGTTATACGGCCTATCGAAGGCCATATCCTTTTTGAGAAGGTAGACTTTACCTATCCTAACACGGGTATCCAGGCGCTGAAAAATTTTAACCTGGAAATAAAACAGGGACAGAAGATCGCGATCATTGGACATACCGGCAGCGGGAAGACAACTGTTGCCCAATTGTTATTGAGATTGTACGATTGTTCCGGCGGCAGGATCCTTATGGATGGCGTGGATATCCGGCAGCTGGACCTGGCGACCCTGCGAAGAGAGCTAAGCTATGTTCCCCAGGACGTGTTTTTGTTTAGCGATACCATTGCCGGCAATATTCTTTTTGGCGTGGATCATTCGTCCCGCGAGCAGGTTGAAAAAGCCGCCGTTTACGCTAACGTGGAAAAAGAAATAGAAGGATTCCCGGAAAAATATGAGACCAGGGTGGGCGAAAGGGGAGTGGCCCTTAGCGGAGGCCAGAAACAAAGAACGACGATTGCCAGGGCCCTGATCAAAGATTCACAGGTTATTATATTTGACGATTGCCTCAGCGCCGTGGATACCCGCACAGAAAAAGAAATACTTTCCCATCTTACCCGCTTCCTGCATCAGAAAACAGCGCTGATTATTACCCATCGTATACTTCCTTTCTTCCCTTTTGACCAGATCGTCGTTATGGAAGACGGCCTGATCATTGAACAGGGAACCCATGACGAATTGCTGGCCCTGAATGGTTATTATACCTTTCTATTTAACCGCCAGAACCTTGAAAATGAGGATGGATCCATGCAGGATAAGTCGTTGAAAAGCTGAGCGCGCCGCCTATTTAGGCAGCGACCCTGTTTCAGCCTTAACGCTTTATGGAGCTTCGGATAAACATTCAAAATGAGTCGCCACGCGCATTTAACCGGCATGAGGATTATTTATAGGAGATAAAGCGAATATACTTTTTAGTAAGCAGATCATTAGGCGATCCATGCGATTTTATGCAAAATGCATGTTGCAACAGACATATTATTGATTTTATGAATGAAAGATTTTGTCGATTCAAAAACAATATTATATTTGTAACTACTAAACACTAACTGAAACTTTAACTGTTTACCAAAACTATTGACCGTGGCGTACGAAAACAATGAAAAAAGAATGGAAAGCGTTTACAGCAAACGCATAAGAGCAGGGAAGAGAAGAACCTATTTCTTCGATGTTAGAGCAACCCGTGGTAATGATTACTATATCACTATTACCGAGAGTCGTAAAAAGTTTAATGAAGACGGTTACGACAGGCACAAAATTTTCTTATACAAGGAAGATTTCAACAAATTCTTAAAGGCGCTTACCGAAGCAGTTGACTATGTAAAAACGGATTTGATGCCGGATTTTGATTTTGACGCGTATAACCACGACCAGCTGGCTGATCAGGATGTAGACGCCGATGAAACCAATGGCGACAGATCTGCTGTAAGCGAAGATATCGACGGAAGCTCCAATGCCGGTATCTCCGTTGAAGCCAGCCCCGTATCAACATTATCTTCCTCCACTTTGGAGAGCCCTTCTTCCACAGAGGAAGTAGATAAATGGTAATTGACGCTAACTCATCAACCTATACTATGAAGCGTATTCCAATTGGGATACGCTTTTTTATTGAAGCCGGCGCTGAAGCCGAAATGCTTTGCTATGCAAGCTTATTCGATCAGGTATTCTGTATTGCCGCGCCATCAAACCAGTACATTGCTGAATTGCCCATCTATTGAAGCCAGACCGTTGTTGACCTGGTTGTTTTTCTCTGCTGGTCGAACAGGGTAAGGTAATATATGCCGGGCGCTATTCCTTTTACCGGCAGCTGCTCTATATGGCTGCTGGCGCCGGCGCTGAATGTCTTTGTCAGAACGGATTGGCCAAGCGCATTGGTTAGCGTTGCCAAATAGGTTCCCGGGTTTTCATTGGCGAGGAAGATATTGAGTACGCTTCCCGCCGGGTTAGGATATACATTTATCGTATGCGTTTTTTTCCTGTTTAACAGGACGATCTTCGAGTATTGTATCTTTCCCCCCAGGCTTGTAATAGCCAGCCGGTAATAGTTGTTGCCGGCAAACGGATGCCTGTCTTCATAGTCGCCTTCTTTCTGCCTGCTTTCTTCCGTTATGGATAGTATCCTTTCATAGTTTACGGCATCTGCGCTTCTTTCCAGGTACATGGCGTACAGGGCGTCCGACGGACCAGAACGCCACCAAACATAGTTTTTATCAGGCAGCGCCCTGCCATCAAAATCATGGACCGTTGGCAGTAGGGCAGAACCGGAAAAGATAAGATTAAAGGTCGCCTTGGTATTTTCAATCCCATCCAATACCAGTAAATAGTTTGTATTTGCCATAAGCGGCGGCAGGGATGAGATGATCCCATCGCCCTGGAACCTTGCATAGGCAACCGCTTCGGGAAATGCACCTCCGGCGGGACAGGCGCTTGCTTCGTATAGGGATAGTTCGACCCCGGTAACCGGGATATCGGCATCAAGCGGCGTACAGGAAGCCTGCGCCGCCGGCACAGTAGCATAGTCGGTTACCTGTATGGACAGGCTGCCGGTATGATCTGTCCGCAGGGCATAGTAAGCGGTATTGGTAATGCTGGTTCCTGTAGCTCCCGGAATCATTTGCGCATAGCCAGGGTCTACAAATTTATTGCTGGTAGCGTGGACAAGGTCAAATGCTTCTGTAGTAAAACTGGGGGTGGAGGGAAAGACTATCGGGCATTCATCATGGGGCGCGGTAATTGTCGCTACCGGCGTCATTTCGCTGAGCCCCGGCATACAGGATCCATATGTGTTGCCCTTAGGCATAATGGAATATGCGCCTCCCTGTTTTGCGGAATAGTCAAGGCTGGTTCTTTTGAAAGTATAGGCAAAAGAATAATGCATGACCTTTCCCGGGTTTCTTCGTCCCGTAGGACCGGGTGAGGGACCATCTATAATATGCCCCAGGTTGAGGGCATGTCCTAACTCATGAAGCAGGATGGACTCAAGGTCTACTTCTGTAAGACTATAAGATAACGGGGGGCAGGGCCCTGTCGTAAAAGCAGTAGATCCGGTGGAATACCCCAGGTTCCGGATAAGGATGTCAAAACCGGTTTTAAACGCCTGGTTGGCGACCATATCGCCCGAACAAATCCCCATGGCAGAGTAGCAGACGGCTAACACCCCTGCAGGTAGCGGCGGCAGGCCGGTGCCTGAATTATCAAACATGACCATGTTTTTGTTGTCGCTGGGATTGATGATTTGAAGAGGATCCTCCCCGGCTTCAATAATATTGGCTCCCGCTCCTTCCTGCCAGGTAGCCAGCGCTCTCTGGAAGGTTTCTTTAGCAGGATGGGTCATCAGGTTAATGCCGCTGTTGGCGGTATTGTTAGAGTACAATATCGAGTATCCGCCCGATCCATTGGCGTTGATCAGGTTCAGCTGTTTTACGCCGAACGAGGGATGAGTAATGCTGAGGATGCTGTAAGCGACTGTCAGGTTGGACGGAGAGGCCGCGACTACCCCGTCGTTGTCTCTCACGCTGAAAGATCCCGTGCCTGCTTTGGTAGGCGTTCTTACCCTGATCTCCGTATCGCTCCAGGAAATGATATAAGGGTCGTTATACGCTACCACAAAAGGCGTTCCCCCGGCCCCGTTATCCGCATCGTCGAACAATATGGCGGCGGAGCCTCCGGGCGTATCGCCAAACCCGGCTCCGCTGATCGTTAATACATTGTTTGTTGGGTCAAGATAGGCCCCTGCGGTTACGGTTGCAGGGCTGAACGAGCTGATCACCGGCGCCAGTACGCGCATTGGCGCGTTGGCATAATCGGAAGGAGAATTATCGGGAAGAGAATCATTAGAAGGAAGGGTCTTGAGCTGGTTGTCAACGACTTTCCGCACAGGCATAGGGAGCGGTTTGAGAATGGCGGGGATCTTTTTTATCTCTATCATCTTCCCTGCTTTTTGTCTTAACTCCCGGTATAACACCTGCTGGATATCGCGGTAAGCGACAAAAGGCGCGCTGGCCGTCCCCGAATCCCTGTCGTATTTCAGGAATCCCTGCGAACTGGCATAAATATCGTATAGCTTATCTGAAGAGAATACAGTCCTGAGCTTATCGTTCTTACAAAAGAAAATGCCCATGTCTTCTTTTTTCAGCGTAAGCAAATGGCTGGCTTCTATGTACTGATCGCCTACCAATCCGCCTACTGTAACAACTTCCACAAACTGCTTTTGGGTTTCTCCCTTAAATATCTTGTAGACTTCTACCTGGTTGGAGGTATAGATCATGGTTCGCTGATCGTTCCAGAAACTTTTCTGCGCGACAACTTTTCCTTCTACGATAAGGGAGGACTGGCTGATCTTTTCTTCAAGGGAAACCTGGTATAAAAACTGGCTGAAGGAGCAGAGCGATGAGAATAACCCCCATACAAATACGCCGGATAATACAGCAATTTTTTTCATAGGATTGAATTACAAGGAATAAGAGGCGATGCCGCTCTTCCTTAACAAGCTCGGGTTATTGCCAATAATGCAGATCCGGGCAAAAGCCTTCCTCTATAACGTCGGCTGAGGCGTAAAATTGCCCTGAAACCCGCGGATATAACAAGGATCTTCCGGTGAGAGGATTATGCCGCCTAATGTGTAAGATAGCCCTGGAACCCGGTTAAATCAGCGGGGTTCCAGGTAACGGGATTGTTCCTTGCAAACGAAGCTGGAATATGGATTCAGCCCATTCGTATTTTTAGAGATAATGAAATCGTCCTTTGAAAAGCAAGCCGAGATATGGGTTCAACCCATCCGCATTTTTATAGCTAATGGAATTGCCCTTTTGAAAAGCAAGCCGAGATATGGGTTCAACTCATCCGCATTTTTATAGATGGATTTCAACAAAGCTGCCGGTTTGGGATGATCTGTTTCAACGGATCATCCATCTCAGCCTTTCCGCATCTTTTTATAAGCATTGATGAGCCCGTTGGTTGAACTGTCGTGGCTGGATATGCGATCCTCTCCCGTTAGTTCGGGAAGTATCTTATTGGCCAATTGTTTGCCAAGCTCCACTCCCCATTGGTCGAAGCTGAATATATTCCATATCACTCCCTGGACGAAGATCTTATGCTCGTATAAGGCGATCAGTTGTCCAAGCGTGAACGGCGTGATTTCCTTCACCAGTATGGAGTTGGTGGGGCGGTTTCCGCTAAAGACCTTATAGGGGATGGCAAAACTTGCATTTTCCCCGGTATTGCCGGCTTTCAGCATTTCTGCCTTTACCTCATCGGCTGTTTTTCCATTCATCAGGGCCTCTGTCTGGGCGAAAAAGTTCGACAGCAATTTATTGTGGTGATCGCCGATAGGATTGTGGCTGATGGCAGGCGCGATAAAGTCGCAGGGGATCATTACCGTGCCCTGGTGGATGAGCTGGTAAAAAGCGTGTTGCCCGTTGGTGCCGGGCTCTCCCCAGATGACAGGGCCGGTAGCATAGGTTACGGCTTCGCCGTTCCGGTCAACGCTTTTGCCATTGCTTTCCATATTGCCCTGCTGAAAATAGGCGGCAAAGCGATGGAGGTACTGGTCGTAGGGAAGAATGGCTTCGGTTTGGGTTCCGAAGAAATTGGTATACCATATCCCGATAAGCGCGAGTATCACTGGCATATTGGCGCCGAATTCGGCCTCCCGGAAATGGCGGTCCATCTGGTAAGCGCCTTTCAGCAATTGTTCAAAATGATCATAGCCGATGGTCAGCGCGATCGATAAGCCGATAGCGCTCCAGAGCGAATAACGGCCGCCTACCCAGTCCCAGAAAACAAACATATTGTTTTTGTCGA
>JAEUVR010000151.1 GCA_016786785.1 Chitinophagaceae bacterium | reverse complement strand
TTTATGGTCAACGTGTTAAAAGTAGAAGATGTCGGCGCTTCCTTTGAAGCGGTGGCTACCTACCACGACTCCTGCGCGGGTTTGCGCGATTGCGGCATAAAGACCCAGCCGCGGCAATTGCTGGGGCATGTAAAAGGATTGAATCTGGTAGAAATGAATGACGTGGAAACCTGTTGCGGCTTTGGCGGAAGTTTTGCCGTAAAATTCGAAGCCATTTCCGCGGCAATGGGCGATCAGAAAATAAATAACGCGGAAGCAACCGGCGCCGAATACATTATTTCCACCGATCTTTCCTGTCTGATGCACCTCGACGGATGCATCCGTCATAAACAGATGCCATTGAAAACATTGCATATCGCCGACGTGCTGGCGATGGGATGGTAGCCAAACGATCTTATTAAGTTTGTAAAATATAAACAGATATGGCATACTGGCTGGTCAAATCGGAACCCTTTGTCTATTCCTGGGATCAATTGGTAAAAGACAAGCATACTTCATGGGATGGCGTGCGGAATTATGCGGCGCGCAATAATCTGCAGGCGATGAAAAAAAACGACGAGGTATTTTTCTATCACAGCAATGAAGGATTGTCCATAGTAGGCGTTGCGAAAGTCTCCAAAGAAGCTTATCCCGATCCAACGGCAGACAAGGATAGCTGGGTATCCGTAGAGCTGAAGCCTTTAAGGCAATTAGCCCATCCCGTTAGCTTATCTGACATTAAGGCCGACAAGCGCTTAAAGGATATGGCCCTTGTAAGATTAGGCCGGCTAAGCGTGCAACCTGTAACCGAAAAGGAATGGGAGATCATTATGGAGCGCTCGGCTTCTTAGCGACCGCTGAATGGCTCAGTAAAGATAGCGCTGATCGCGCAAACTGGGTTTTCTTTCATGTCGTAAATGCTTATTTCTGTCGATCAGGA
Source organism: Chitinophagaceae bacterium (assembly GCA_016786785.1). Classification (GTDB taxonomy): domain Bacteria; phylum Bacteroidota; class Bacteroidia; order Chitinophagales; family Chitinophagaceae; genus Flavitalea. The sequence continues at coordinate 5,330 of JAEUVR010000151.1, read as the reverse complement.
TCGCGCCGGTCTGGAAGGTTTTCCATTTTTAAAATAAAATAGGCTGTATCGGTCTTTGAAGGCCCTCAAAAATTTAAATTTCTGAGCTTCAGTTCCGATACAGCCTTTGTTTTAATAAATGAATGAATAACTAAAATGAAAGGCCGCTATTGTTGGAGGGTTATCTCTCCAAGATCTGTATTCTCGCCGTCTTTGGCTTCTACATTTTCTAGCACTGCGTCTTTAAACGGCTCTTTCGCATCAACCACGATCTTCCAGGTTCCCGGCTTCACGGAAAAAGAGAAACCTCCGTCTATCAACTGGGCTTCCAGTGAGTCCGAGCCGTTTATAGCCCATACTTTTTCCACTCCTTCAGGAGGAACTACCTTGCCGATAACATTTCCATCGACCGTTGGCCTGAAAGAAAATAACCCCGTAGCCGTAATGGCTGAAACCGCTAAGACCATAAACACCTTTTTCATAGTATAATATTTAATGAATGATCAATAACCGCGATTACGATGCTTAATCGTAAATAGCGACGCATAATAAATAAAAGGTTAAAAAACCGCGGACGGGAGAAGGGGGGTAGACTATTTCGAAATAGCGTTAACAGTAGTATGATTTCAAGATTTGTGCCAAAACCGTAAAGGAATACGATTAACCTATGCTAAAAAGGGGGAATCGGGTTTAATCAATTCTGCTGATCATGTACTCTACATACACGCCCCGACCGGATTTGGGAACTTCCTGCGCGAGACTTTCGCCCGGAGAAATATTTTTAAAATAAACATTTTGCGACCTTATCAATTTTTTTTCAAGTCCCAGGTAGTTGACCTGCACCTCCACCAGTTGAAGCGTATATGGGCTTCCGTTAGTTACCTCTAATTGCAACGCAGAGACGCCGCCTAAAATGCCGGTTTTGTATTTGCCCGCTTTTACAGATACCTGTTTGTAGAGATCCTCCCTATCGGCGGCGGCAGGCCGTTCATGAGAAACAATACCCGGACCTTCTTCTGCAGCGGAATGCAAGACTGTCTTTTCAGATTGCTGCGCATTCGGCTGGCGATTGTTTTGACTCGACGCGGCTGAGGCCTTCGTTGTTACGGGTCTTATATCCTGCGCCGGCAGCGGCTTTGAAGCAATCGAAGCGGGTTCATCCAACGGGTCGTTTGTAATACGGCCCGCGGCGACAGGTATTATGCCGACAGCCGGTTGCCGCTGATCTTTCGCAATAATCGCTTCATGAGCGGAGGAGGGTTGCCGATCCTTCCCGTCAACCGGTTCGTTATCGGCATTACCTGTCCATGCGGTATGCGCTGCCGTTGTTTGTATTTTTTGTTTTTCTCTTTCCTGTATTTGTTTGATAATGCCGTCAAGGTCCTTCATGTTCTTATGTTGCCCGATATTGCTGATGATCAGCCCGATTAAAATGCCTGCCAACACCAGGCAGGAAGCAATGATCCAGGTCGTATATGACCAGAAAAAAAAGCCTTTTTTCAGATCGATTGCGGCGGCATTCGGAATAGACGAGGCGCCCCAACTGGAGGCAGGCGTATTCCAGCCAACTGCAGGCGAGGCATTTCTTGATTTTTCATTAACATTTCCCGGCAAGGGTTCAGGAACAAGATAAGCCGCGGAAGCGGCCCCCATTTTTTCCTCTTCATTCGATTCCCCTCTCTTATTTGAAACCGAAGGCCCGGAGGCCGGAAAATTAATATATATTTTTTGCGGATGAATATCGCGCGGTTTGGGCTGATACGCTGAATGGTCTTCTGTAATATCTTCATTTCTTTTTATGGCATCCGTTCTTATAGTCCCTGTATGGCTATTTTGACCTGATGCAAAAATGTTATCGCGCTGTCTGGAATGGCCGGAATTTGCTGAAGCGTTGCCTGCAGCATCTGAAGCAAGGGTATTGCCGGTTTGAGCTGCGCTATCTTTTTTATAGAACCGGTCATATGGCTGCTCCTCAACGGCGGGCGCATAGGGCTTCAGCTCTTCGATCTCGCTGGGGTATCGCCAGGCGGCGCTTTTGCCTTCCAGCCATACCAGGTCGTACGCTTTAATGCCTTTGGCGATCATTTCGGTTGCGGTGAACGGGCCGGATTGTTTGTTATCCCTCAGCAGAAGATACTTGTTCATATAACAACATTATACTTAACGTATACAAACGGGCAGTAGTAAAGGATTACGGGCTTTTCGAGGATAAATGGGAAATTTCAGAAAATGAAGGCTTAGGGTCCTTGAACAAACTGCTTACAATTTACGCTTTATTCCCTATCAAATTAACAAAACGACGTTAAAACCAACAATCCGTTAAACCAGGAACGCCCTGGGTAACTCGATCGCAACGGACGATGCCGCCGAAATTAACAATAGTATCTTAAAACCCGTTGGCCGGGGCATGGACAGTATATGCACAATGGTGGAAAAATAGGTATATTAAGACCCTTTCAACGATGGTTTATAGGTCGGAAATCGGTAAATTTGCCAACCTTCTCTCTAAGGCTTTCCCTAAGAGAACTCATTGAAAAACAAAGACTAATTATCAGATGGAAGAGAACAACGATCTCGCCCCGGATCAGACAGAAGACAATAATCGCACGATACCCGTCAATATAGAGGAACAGATGAAAACTGCCTACATAGATTATTCTATGTCGGTTATTGTTGGTCGCGCGCTGCCTGATGTCAGGGATGGACTAAAGCCTGTTCATCGCCGCGTATTACACGCCATGAATGAACTGGGTATCCATTATAATAAAGCTTATAAAAAATCGGCCAGAATAGTGGGGGAGGTATTGGGTAAATACCATCCGCATGGCGATAAATCTGTTTACGATACCCTGGTAAGGATGGCGCAGGAATGGAGTATGCGGTATACGCTGATCGATAAGCAGGGCAACTTCGGCAGCCAGGATGGCGATGGTCCGGCCGCTATGCGTTATACGGAAGCCAGGCTTCAGCGGATCGCGGAGAGCATGCTGGAAGACATCGAAAAAGAAACCGTCGATTTTCAGCTCAATTTTGACGACTCCCTGGAAGAGCCTACCGTTCTGCCTACGCGGATCCCTAATTTACTTATCAACGGCTCCAGCGGCATAGCCGTGGGGATGGCTACAAATATTCTGCCCCATAACCTCAACGAGGTCATCGATGGTTGCATCGCTTATATCGATAACCGTGAAATTACTATCGAGGAATTGATGCAGCATGTTAAAGCTCCTGATTTCCCTACCGGCGGCATCATTTATGGCATTGAGGGCGTTAAAGCCGCCATGCATTTCGGAAGGGGCAGGGTAGTGCTTCGGGGAAGGTTGCATATAGACGCAAAGCCCAGCGGCCGCGAAAGCATCATTATCACGGAAGTTCCTTACCAGGTAAGCCGCGACGCCTTGTGCGACCATATCGGGCGATTGGTCAATGAAAAAACCATAGAAGGGATCGCGCACGTTAACAATGAGTCAAATAATAAGGAAGGCACCAGGATCGTGATCGACCTTAAAAGAGACGCTATTGCCAATGTGATCGTTAATCAGCTATATAAATTCACTGAACTGCAGACTTCTTACGGCATCAATAATGTCGCTATCGTCAAGGGTAGACCGAGAACGCTGAACCTGAAAGAGATGATCAGCGAATTCATCGATTTCCGCCATGAGGTCGTCGTACGCAGAACGCAGTATGAGCTCAGAGAAGCGCAGAAGAAAGCGCATATACTCCAGGGATATCTCATCGCCCTGGATCATCTCGACGAGGTCATTGCGCTTATCCGCGCATCTTCAACGCCCGACAAAGCCAAAGAAGCCCTGATCGGCGCAGGATGGGGGCTTGATGAGATACAGGCGAAAGCCATATTGGAGCTGCGGTTGCAGCGGTTAACCGGAATGGAACGCGAGAAGATCAGGGAGGAATTTGACGAACTGATGAAGCTGATCAATTATCTCCGCGAACTCCTGGGAGACGAGGGCAAACGTTTTGAAGTAATCAAAAAGGAACTACTGGAAATAAAAGATAAGTTCGGAGATAACCGCCGCACGGAGATCACCTACTTAGACGACGAAGTGCGCATTAAAGACCTGATCAAGGAGGAGGATGTGGTGATCACCATTTCCCGCCTGGGTTATATCAAGCGGACCTCCGCCACGGAATTCCGCCAGCAGCGCCGGGGCGGCAGGGGCGCCATAGGCGGAAGAACAAGGGAAGAAGATTATATTGAGCATCTTTTTGTCGCTTCCACCCATTATACCATGCTTTTCTTCACGGAAAAAGGAAGGTGTTACTGGCTGAACATCTATGAAATTCCCGAAGGCGATAAAAACAGCAGGGGAAGGGCTATTCAGAACCTTATCCAGTTGCCGCCAGACGATAAGATCAGGGCCATTATCGACATAAAAGATTTTGAAGACAAGGAATTTGTGAACAGCCGGTACATCCTGCTCTGCACCAAAAAGGGCATTATCAAGAAAACGCCTTTGGAAGATTTCAGCCGGCCGCGCCAGTCGGGGATCATCGCGATCACCGTCAATGCCGGCGACGAACTGCTGGCGGCAAGATTAACCGACGGACAATCCGAGATCATGATGGCAGTAAGATCGGGCAGGGCTATCCGTTTTCCCGAAGTTAAGGTACGCCCCACCGGAAGGGGAGCAATCGGAGTAACGGGTATAGAAGTAGATGATGCGCGCGATGAAGTGATTGGCATGATATGTGTCAATACTGAAGATAAATCCCGTACTGTTTTGGTTGTGAGCGAACAAGGCTATGGCAAGAGAACGGAAATTGAGGAGTACCGGGTTACCAACAGGGGAGGCAAAGGCGTTAAAACGATCAGCGTTACGGCTAAAACAGGCTCCCTGGTAGGGATATTGGATGTAACGGCAAAGGAAGACCTGATGATCACCTGTAAAAGCGGGATCACCATCCGGATGGGCGTATCCAGTATCAGCGAACAAGGCAGGGCGACGCAGGGCGTGAAACTGATAAGGCTGGACGAGGGAGATGAGATTGCAGCCATTACCAAGCTCACCATGCCGGATCCCGAAAACGAAAACCATGACGCGGAAGAAAACAGCGGCCAGGAACCGGCAGATCCAAGCGCGGCAGAGGCATTAAATGCCGCCGATGGATCTTTAGATCCTTTAAATAATGATGACCAGGCAACCGATGATACGGAAGACGCATCTGGCAAAACAGAAGAATAACCGGGTTTAAGCTGATCATTAAAACAAAGCAGTTAGTTAATCGCTCTATAGGAAAATGCTCTTTATGAATCCTTTTTTTAATAAACAGTAAAACATGAAATCTTTCTTTTTGTTATTGGGGCTGATAGTTATGACAGGCATGGG
>JAEUVR010000126.1 GCA_016786785.1 Chitinophagaceae bacterium | reverse complement strand
TGAACTGCGAAAGCTCCTGGTCCCACGAGCTGGACTGCATCTCCCTGTCGCCGGCAGGGCCTGTTCCGCGTCTTTCCCCGCTAAAATAACTATCTATGGCAATCACGGCGTACCCCCTGGAAAGCAGCAGGGCCAGTACATTCTCCGAATTATTGGCGCCGGTTCCAAATATATTGTCCTTATTGCTTCCATGTCCATGCGTTCCCAGGACCGCCGGAACCTTACCCTTCAGATTTGTGGGGATCGCGATATAACCGGAGATCCAATCGTCCACTTCATTATCAATCAGGAATTTTTCCAGCGTATATCCATTCATGTTCTTCTTGTAGACAGTCTTCACCTTCAACTGCTTCGGGCGCTCAGGCCGGTCGCCCAGCAAACGCTGCAGGGTCTCGCCGACTTTCACCCTTTCTTTGGTCCATGCGGCAAGGGTAGACGGAAACTGAAAATCGGGAAACTTCCATTGCTGGTAATGTTCGGGAACGCCCTCCCAGGGCTTCTGTTCGCTCCACAGCTGTTGAGCCCCGGCCGTAGGGGCATAGAAACCATGTAAGGCGAGACATAAGGAAGTCAATAAAAACGGATATACATATCTGTTCATGATCTTATTTTTAAAAAAAATAATTAGCTTCCGGCGCGCCTGATCCGGATGATATCAAAACCAAAGCGCGGAGTGAAGATAGCGTATAACGAGTAAAGGCTCAGCGATTGTTGTATGCAATCCCCAAGCCTTTCAAGTTGTTCTGATCTCCTCCTGTGTGTAAAGGATCCGGTTTATTTCAGGTATTTGTCGAACCAGCTGACCATTTCAATCTTCATATCATCCGTATAGACATGTCCTGTCTGGGAGTAGATAATACTTTTAAACTGCTCTTTCTTATTATACAATGAATAAACAATATCCAGTTTTTTCTCTAATGTTTTCATACCGCTGATCGGAGAGCCCTGATCGCTATCGCCGGTAAGCGCCAGAAAGGGCCGGGGGGCAATCATTCCCATAACGGCTTCCGTGTCAAAATGCTGCAACATCCCCGGCACAAAATAATAGATCCCGTGCGCTACCAATTGCCTTTGCTGGATAAGTTCCTCGTAACGCGTAAAGCAGGCCACGCCAACTACTGTCTTAATACGGTTATCAATAGCCGCCAGCCACCAGGCCCTTGTGCTGCCCATGCTCATTCCCTCGGCGCCGACCCTTGCCATATCAATTTCAGGACGCGTAGCCAGGTAGTCCAATGCGATCTGTTCGTCGCGGAGCTGCATCCCCCATAGGGAGCGGCCGAACCAAAGGTTGATCTTGAACTGCGAGAGTTCCTGGTCGGCCCTACCCGATTGCATTTCCCTGTCGCCGGCGGGGCCTGTTCCGCGTCTTTCCCCATTAAAATAACTGTCTATCGCGATCACGGCATATCCCCTGGAAAGCAGCAGCGCCAACACATCCTGGGCGGTATTGGAATTAGAGCCGAAAATATTATCCTTGCTACTGCCATGTCCGTGCATCCCCAGGATCGCCGGAACCTTGCCCTTCACATTTGCCGGGATCGCAATATAACCGGGGATCCATCCGTCCACTTCATTATCGATCAGGAATTTTTCGAGCGTATAACCATTCATGTTCTTCTTGTAGACGGTCTTTACCTTCAACTGTTTGGGGCGCGCAGGCAGATCGCCCAGCAAACGCTGCAGGGTCTCCCCCACTTTCACCCTATCCTTTGTCCATGCCGACAGCGTAGACGGAAACTGAAAATCGGGATACTTCCATTTCTGGTAATGTTCGGGAACGCCTTCCCAGGGTTTTTGTTCGCTCCATAGCTTCTCCTGCGCGCAGGCCGTCGAAGCGTAAAAACCGTTTAAAACCAGGCAGACGCAAGCCAATAAAAGCGGGTATACATATTTGTTCATGATCTTATTTTTTAATAGCAAGAAAATTATCAATCGGTCGTGATGGCAACGCAGGCCATGATGTTTGAAACTTATCTTTTATCTGATCCGCGAGCCTTATTTCAGGTATTTATCGAACCAGGCGGCCATTTCAACCTTCATGTCGTCCGTATACACATGTCCTGTTTGAGGATAGATAATACTTTTAAACTGCTCCTTCTTATTATACAATGCATACACGATATCCAGTTTTTTCTCTAATGTTTTCATACCGCTGATCGGAGAGCCCCGGTCGCTATCGCCGGTAAGCGCCAGGAAGGGACGGGGAGCAATCATTCCCATAACCGCTTCCGTGTCAAAATGCTGCAGCATTCCCGGTACAAAATAATAGATCCCGTGCGCTTCGAGTTGCCTTTGTTGAATAATTTCTTCATAACGCGTAAAGCAAGCCACGCCAACCACTGTCTTGATACGGTTATCAATAGCCGCCAGCCACCAGGCGCGGGTGCTGCCCATACTCATTCCCTGGGCGCCGATCTTTTCCGTATCTATTTCAGGGCGGGTAGCCAGGTAATCCAATGCGATCTGCTCGTCGCGGAGCTGCATCCCCCATAAGGAACGGCCGAACCAAAGATTAAGCTTGAACTGGGAAAGCTCCTGGTCAGAACTGGGCGTTATCTGCATCTCCCTGTCGCCGGCGGGGCCTGTTCCGCGTCTTTCCCCATTAAAATAACTGTCTATCGCAATCACGGCATATCCCCTGGAAAGCAGCAGCGCCAGTACATCCTGGGCGGTATTAGACTGAGAGCCAAAAATATTATCCTTATTGCTGCTGTGTCCGTGCATCCCCAGGATCGCCGGAACCTTGCCCTTCACATTTGTCGGGATCGCAATATAACCGGGGATCCATCCGTCCACTTCGTTATCGATCAGGAATTTTTCGAGCGTATAACCGTTCATGTTTTTCTTGTAGACGGTCTTTACCTTCAACTGTTTGGGGCGCGCAGGCAGATCGCCCAGCAAACGCTGCAGGGTCTCCCCCACTTTCGCCCTATCCTTTGTCCATGCCGACAGCGTAGACGGAAACCGAAAATCGGGATACTTCCATTTCTGGTAATGTTCGGGAACGCCTTCCCAGGGTTTCTGTTCGCTCCATAGCTTCTCCTGCGCGCTGGCCGTCGAAGCATAAAAACCGTTTAAAACCAGGCAGACGCAAGCCAATAAAAGCGGGTATACATATTTGTTCATGATACTATTTTTAATAAAACAATAAAAGACAAGTATAGGGGGCGGATGGCTATCCATATCAAAGCGGTAAACCGATAGGGATTGCCGGCAAACGGATCAAGCCGGAAGCCCCAATATTAAAATGTCGGGTGAAGACCAAGCTTCACCCGACATTTATCATTTTGCTATAGCGTCGAGTTTATCTTACGCCTATCTGCATTCATTCAATCCCTGCATTAATAATTCGGGTTCTGTTTTAATACAGGAACGCCATCTACTACGCTCAGGTCAATCTGCGTTAAAGGAATAGGGAAAAGTTCATGTTTTCCTTTTACGAACTTAGCGCCATTCATGTACAGATAATTATATCCCGGGCGGCTTGTTTCATGCTGGATATAGGCGTTGATGATATCGGCCATATATCCTGTGCCCTTATCATAACGCTGAAGATCGAAGAAACGATGTCCTTCCATGCCCAGTTCCAGTTTTCTTTCAAAACGAACCGCTTCGCGGGCAAAATCTTTTCCCAGCGTTTCAAATTCGTCCGTATACAAACCTATTTTATAATTGGCCGCCGGCGTATTGGTGAATCCTTTTGACGGGTCGGCGTTATCAACATAGGTTTTCACCCAACCGTCGGTGTTAGCGGCGCGGGTCCTTATGCGGTTCACGTATTGCTGCGCCAGCGAAAGGCTGCCTATTTCCACTTCCACTTCTGCGGCCCATAACAACACGTCGGCAAAACGGATCAGCACCAGGTTGTTGGAGTTCCTGTCAGATGCCGCCCCATCGCTGGTGGTTTCTTTTGCGGCCTTATAATAAGTGTTCTTGATCTGGCTGTAGGGGCCTCCGCAGGCCTGCTGCCTGATCCAGGATTTACCGGGATGCAGTCCCCAATCTAAGTAAGGAATGCCTCTTCTACCAACGCTATAGTCTAACCGCGGATCAAGCGTTCCGGCATAGGGCGTAAACGGAGCGGAGCTTTCGATGCCCATATCATTGGTTACGTCAGCGTCATTAAAAGTATTCATTAATGGCAATCCGGTAACCGCGTCTGTTTTAAAAGAATTAACGAAAGTGAAAGAAGGCTGGTAATACCCGCAGCAGGTAGAGGGTCCCGCATACATCCCGATCAGCCAGTCTGCCGCATTCCCGTTTGCGCCATTAGAACCGTCTTTTACGGACATCTGAACCGCGAACACAGATTCTTCATTGTTTTTGGTCAGCGCATTAAAATTATTGGCATACTTATCTACCAGGTCGTATTTAAGGCCATTAGAGGTAATGCCATTATTGATGAGATCGTTCAGGATGGGTTGCGCTTCGTTAAATTTATTCTGGAACATCATCGCTTTTACCTGGAAAGCTTTAGCCGCCCATTTATTCGGCCTGCCCACCTGTTGTTTTGTTGCGGTTAAATTAGCGGCTGCATAAGCAAAATCCGCTTCTATTTTATCCCATATCGGTCCGGGATTAGGAACATTGTAGTTGCCTGCGGCAAAATAAATGCTTTCATCTACATAAGGAGCATTCTTCCATATTTTAGCGGCTTCCGTATGATAAACAGCGCGTAAAAAAACAGCTTCAGCCCTTATCTGCAGCGCATCGGCGGCTGATATTTTATCGCTGGGGATCTTGTCTACCAAGCGGATCACGTCGTTAGCGCGCTGTGCGCCTTCGTATACGGCTTCCCATTTGGCCAGGAAATTCGTAGTGGAAGCGTCGGCCGTATAACTTTCTATCGTTTCAATACCAGGTCCGTTGCCATATTCAGTTCCCTTATGGGCGTCGTCGGACGCTACGCTGCCGTATATCCAGTTGTTCATGGAAGACCATGCATTCTGCGTATTGTTAGGCGAGCCGTCAAGCATGGAATAAGCGCCGATCAGCAATGCGTCGGCCCCGGCCTTATTATATAGGATAGGTTCGCTGAGAGAGCCCAGCGCGCCTCTTTCGAGAAAGGATTTCTGGCAGGCCGCAAATATCATGGAACCCGCGATACATCCTGCTATGATTAATTTATGATTTAATTTTTTCATGACTTTATGATTATATAAAGAACTGATGCTAATGATTAAGAACAAACAATTAAAAAGTGACATTCAAGCCAAGCAGGAAATTCCGTTGATTATTCGGATAGTTTCCATAATCCACGCCAAAGCTCTGGCTGCTGCCGCTCAATTCAGGATCCAACCCGGAATACTTGGTGATGGTAAACAGGTTAGCGCCCTGCGCATACACTCTTAATTTATTCAGTCCGATCTTCTGAAGGAAGGCTGGCCTCAGGGTATAGCCGAGCACGAGGGAACGCAACCTCAGGTAAGAGCCGTTTTCCATATAATAGGAATTAACGGCGCCGGAAGTGCTGAATGAGTTGGTTCCTTCAACCTTAGGAATATTTGTATCGAGGTTTTCAGGCGTCCATGCATTCAGCAATACCCTGCTCTTGCCTCCTACAAATGTTCCAAAGAAATCAGTGAGGTTACGTACAGTATTGATAACATCATTGCCCTGCGAACCATAAAATACAGTGGCAAGATCAAAGTTTTTGTAATTCAAGCCAAGGTTCAGGCCATAAGTAAAATCAGGATTGGGGTCGCCGATAAAAGTACGGTCTGCCGCAGTGATCGCTTTATCGTCATTTACATCCCTGTATTTGAAACGGCCCGGAGCCGCGCCATTCTGGGTAGGCGAAGCGGTAACATCGGCCGCATCCCTGAACAATCCTATTACTTCATACCCGTAGAAAGCGCTCACCGGCTGTCCTTCCTGATTGCGCACCTGGTTGCCAAAGCTCAATCCTGAAGCCACGTCGAAATAGCCCGGATCCGGAATATCCACTACTACGTTTTTATAGGTAGTGATGTTTGCGCCCACAGACAATTGCAGATCCTTGGCAAGGTTAGCGCGGTATCCAAGGGCGATATCCACGCCGGTATTTTTAATATCCCCGATATTTATGATCGGCGCAGTAGCGCCGCCCGCTGTAAAGGGCAGGGGCTGAGAGAACAATAATCCATTGACCGATTTATTATAATATTCAATAGAAACAGTGAATCTATTGAATAAGGTCGCGTCAAATCCTATATTGGAAATGATATTCTCCTCCCAACTGGTCTGCGGGTTGCCGAGGCGGGTCTGATAAAACCCTTGCTGAACGGTATTGCTGGTTCCGGCGATATCATAGTAAGAAGTGGAGAAGCTGCCGCCATACAATGAAAAGGCGTTCGCGGGGTTAACATTGATCTCTGATCCCAGCACGCCATAGCTTCCCCTGATCTTTAAATCGTTCAGCCAGGTCGCGCCTTCCATGAATTTCTCATTGGTAACCCTCCATCCCAGCGACACGGATGGGAATACGCCATATCTTTTTTCGGAGCCAAACCGGGAAGATCCATCCCTGCGCACGGTAACAGCCAACAGGTATTTATCATTATACGTATAATCCAGCCGGCCGAAAAGAGAAAACAAAGCAGTGATACTAGCGGAACTGGTGGTGGTTACATTGGTGGTTCCATTGGTCAATGTCAGGTAGTCGAAATCGGTGGAAAACAACTGATCGGCGCGGCCTCTCAGGCTTCTTCCGTAGTTCCTGATCGCTTCCGAACCTACCGTCGCTTTCACATCATGTTTTCCAAATACATTGCCGTAATTCAACGTATTGGTCCACATGGTCCTGCTGGAATAAGACGCATTTTCAACCAAGGAATTCAGGTTGGTAAAGCCTTCGCTATTATTAAAATTATTGAAGTCAAAGTCAACCATGTAGTTATTATCAATGCTTCCGCCAAAACTGGTGCGCGCAGTGAAGCGTTTCAGGAAGTCCACTTCTGCAAATATATTGCCCACCACATCCCAGGAATTGTCGCGGTTGTTCTTGGTACGTTCCAGAGAAGCCACCGGGCTGCTGGCATTGCCGAGACCTGGCCCTCCATAAGTGCCTCCAAAATTTCCCTCGATATCGTATACGGGTATGATAGGCATCATACGATAAGAATTGGATATCGCATTACCCTGGGCCTGGTTGTCGAAACCGGGGTTCTGCTTGTAAAAAACATAGGCGTTCTCTCCAATGCGAATATTCTTTGTCACTTTATATTCGGTATTGATCCTTGCGGAATATCTTTTTAAATAGGTATTTAACAAGGTGCCCTGCTGATCAAAATAACCTACAGAAAAAAGGTATTTAGACCTTTCCGTACCGCCGCTGGCCGTAAGATTATGATTGGTCATCACCGCCGGACTGAATATTTCCTGGAACCAGTTTGTTCCCTGCTTGTTTACTTTCTGAATGATGTAGTTGCCTGCGGGATTGCTAGGATCAAAACGATACCGGGAAGGATCCACGGCCGCATCTCCTTCCATTCCTGTTCCGGAACCGGAAGGGCCGCGATAAATATAATCGGGCAAACCATTAGCAAATAAGGCGGTGCTGGGCGTTGCGATCTTGGTCAATCGCGCATAATCCTCGGAGTTAAGTATATTAAAAGGATTTCCCGGAAGCGGCATCTGTACGCCAACATAAGCGTCGTAAGTAAGAACAGGCGCGCCTGATTTCCCTTTTTTCGTAGTGATCACAATAACGCCATTCGATCCACGAACGCCATAGATAGAGGCGGCGCCCGCATCTTTCAGCACCTGCATGGATTCAATGTCTTCGGAATTCAGGTCCGTTAAATCTGCCTGGATACCATCCACTATGATCAGGGGCTGCGTATTGCCAAAGGAGCTTACCCCCCTGATAAAGATATTGCTGCTTGCGCCAGGCATACCCGGGCTGATAACATTAACGCCTGAAGCCTGTCCCTGCAAGGCCTGGGCGGGTGAACCCGACGGAATAGACTTTAAAGACTTCATATCCACGATGGCCACCGAACCGGTAATATCTTTTTTACGCTGCGTTGTATAACCGGTTACCACCACTTGTTCATTAATATTGTCTGCGGAAAGGCGAAGCGTAACATTGATCATCTCCTGGTTCCGGACCGTAACTTCTATCGACTCGTATCCCACATAAGAAATTACCAATGTTTTATTCAGATCCATATTGATCGTGAAAAAACCATTGGCATCCGTGGTCGTGCCGATATTGCTGCCTTTAACTTTTATCGACGCGCTCTCTACCGGCTCGCCGTTTTCATTCAACACGCGTCCCCGGATCTCAGCAAGCGGGATCTCGGCAATAGTTTCCGGCGAAGGAGAGGCAAATACGGGCTTCCGGCGGATAACAATCGTTTTATTCTCAATATAAAAACCTATAGGCTGATCTTTAAGAACAGCCTGAAGAAAATCTACCAATTCCATATTCCTTACAGATATGGAAACCGGGACGGTGTTTTGCAATAATTCTTTATTGCAGAATACGGTATAACCGGTCTGTTTTTCTACTGCAATAAAAACTTTTTTAATCTCCGACCCTCTAGTGGAAAGCGTTATGGTTTGAGATACCGTTGTAGCCGTTACATGTAAACACAAAACTAAAAATAACACGGTCAACTTCATAACCATTAGTGTTTTGGTGATGTTTCCGCGCACCCGCATAGAAATATGAGGGGAGCGGTAACAGAAAGCAGCTTTTTGCATAACTTTGTTACGTTTTGGGTTGATGAAAAATGAATAAACAATTGTCTTAGCTTGATTTTGATTTATTTATGCCGTCAAACCGAAATATTCCGCCGGGGGCGCTTCCATCGCTTCCGGCTTTTTTCGGCATATCTTTTTAATTTAAGGTTTAACCAATAGTTTCCTGTTCCCCTCAAAAACAAAATGCACTTCCGAATTTTCCAAGGCCTTCAACACCTGGCCAAGGCTCAGGTCCCGGCCCATTTTTCCAAAAAATTCCATATCCGGAACGCCTCTTTCATATACCACGTCAATATTGTACCACCTGGAAAGCTGGCGCATCACCTCTTCCAGCCGCTTATCTTCGAAATTAAATACGCCATTTTTCCAGGCCACGTCCTGGTCTACATCGGTTTTGATGACCTTGCCATTCATATAGGCTTCGCCGGGCTGAAGTATCCGGTCATTAATGCTCACTTCTCCCTGTATCAGCGTTGTTTTTGATACGGGTTCATCGGCATAACTATTGACATTGAAAGAGGTGCCGGTAACAATGATCTGATCTTTAATGGTTTTGACAATAAAGGGTTTGCTTTTGTCTTTCACCACCTCAAAATAAGCTTCGCCGGTAATGGATACCGTTCTAGAATTTCCCGTAAACGTAATGGGATAAGTAATAGAAGAAGCGGCGTTCAGCCATACTGCCGTGCCGTCGGGAAGCTTTATCTGGTACTGGCCGCCCTTGGGCGTGGTCATGGTATTATAAAAGACTTCCCCGCTTTTGACATCTGCCGGCTGGTAAACAAGCTGGCCGTCATCCATTTTTTCCACGGTAACGCCGCCCTGCAAACTCAGCTTGCCTTTTTTAATGCTGTCGAGCAGCATCACCGATCCGTCGGCCAGCGTTAAAGTAGCTTTTTGCCCGCCGGGCGCAATATCCTCCTGCGCCACGGCAACCGTTTGTTGCTCCGTTCCCTTGCTGTTCTTGCGATCGTTATTCAGGAAAAAAAAGACGCCCGCACCCAATAATACAATAAGCGCTGCCGCGTACCGTAACCAGGAACTCCTGAGAAAACGAACACGGCGAGCAGGATCTGCATTAACAGGAGATAAAGAATAGCGCTCATCAGCGCGGAAAATGGCTTCAAGAATAGCCCTGGCGGTTGAGCCCGATACGTCGATGGTCTCTTTAGGCTGGCCATAAGCGTCGCTGATCAGCTTCGCCGCATAAGCTTTGTTTTCAGGTTTTCTTAAAAGATCAAGAAATTCCTGCTGCTCATCAGGCGTTGCCAGCCTTTGCAAGCAACGTTTGAATAAATAATCTATCCTTTCGTCAGTCATAAGCAAGCATAGAGAAGTCGATCTCTATATCATATGACAACCGGAAATGGAAATTGGGGGTACGGCTTCTAAAAAAAATGTTAAACACCCTGCAACAGACCAGTAAAACAAGCAGAATTCGATCCTGGCCAAACAAAATGCGCGAACGTTTTTCAACGCCTGGTCGAGATTGGATTTGATGGTTTCGGGCGACACCCGTAATCTTTTTGCCGCTTCCTCTCTTTTCATTCCCAATACCTTAATAAAATGATATGCCTGGCGTTGTTTTTCAGGCAGCCGGTCAATGGCTTCCCGGAGCGCCTGCTCATATTGCTTTTCCATTAATATAAGATCGGGGTCCCCGGCTTCCCCGTTTTTTTCAATATAGGCATACTCCCTCGATTTTTCCTGTAACCGATTGTGAAACAGGATAGCATTCAGCGTAAGACGTTCGGCAATGGTATACAGCCATCCGCCAAAATTCAAGACTTCCCCCAGCGATTCCCTTTTTAACCACACTTTCAGGAAGGTATCCTGGAGGATCTCCTCTGCCTGCCATTCCCGGCCGGTCATGCTTAGCGCCGTCGTATATACGTTTGGGCGGTAATGGTCGAATAATTCGGAAAATGCATACTCATCCCCTGCAGCAATCCTGCTCAGCAGCTCTTTTTCATTATGCGGGGGCTTTGGAAACATAGCGCAAAGGTCTAAAAATAAAAGAATAAATTAAAAAAGCCGTCCTGTACCAAACAGGATGCTTTTTTACCCGATGGCGATTTATCTTGCGGCTACCATTGAGTAAAACCTGAAGCATGAAACCCGCGCTATTGCATGTGCCTGTCAATCCCAAAGAGTCATTTGTGGCAAGGGCGCTGGATTATAAATATTATCCCACCCCCTGGCATTTTCACCCGGAATACGAACTGCTGCTGGTAACGGAAAGTTTCGGCAAACGATTTATTGGCGATAATATCGCCGATTTTAAATCCGGCGACCTTGTTTTCCTGGGCCCTAATCTTCCTCACCATTACCAAAATGACCCTATATATTATAAAGCAAGTTCAACGTTAAGCGCTAAACTGATCGTGGTGCATTTTTTAGAGCGATCCTTTGGCGAAGATTTTAACCGGTTGCCCGAAACAGCGCCCCTGCAAAAACTCTTTGCCCGATCGGTACGGGGACTGGAAGCTACCGGCAAAACAAAGCTTATCCTGACAAAAAAAATGCATGAGCTCTGCGCGCTGGAAGGGTTTGAAAGATGGATGAAACTGCTCGATATCCTTTATGTGATGTCCCAATCCAACGAGATGAAATACATCTCTTCCAATCATATAAAGGGATTGAATGAAAAAGAATCCGCTCGACTGAACACGATCTTCCGGTTTGCGCTGGAAAATTTCAAACGGGAAATTTCCGTACCGGAAGTAGCGGCGCTGGCCGGCTTGACAGAGAGTTCCTTTTCCCGGTTCTTCAGCCAGCGCACCCGTAAAACCTTTACTTCTTTTGTAAATGAGATACGACTTCATCATGCCTGCGAATTACTGATTGAGAACCGCATGACCGTCACCGCTATCTGTTTCGAATGCGGTTTTAACAACCTCTCGAATTTTAACAGGCAGTTTCTGAAAGCGTACCGGATCAGCCCGCTCGGATACCGTAAACAATACTGGGAAAGACCCGCTTAATCGATCGACCCGCCCTGCGTTCTTCCATTTAATTTCACAAAAGCTTCAGCCGCTTTTACATTGATTTCCCTGCCCCTGAATTCCTCCATAGAGTTATGTCCGTGCGCGCCGTAGATATTGTCGGGGCGCTGGCTGGTATGACAATACACCGCTTTTCTTTTCTGTTCCTGCGTATCGCTGATATCAACATAATCCGTCGGATGAAAGATCATGCTTTGCATTCCAACGCATACTTCAAAAAAATACAGCAGGAATTTCTTCTTTGTCCTTAGCCAGGCTTGCATGGTCAGCAAACCTGCCGCCTGGTGGTCCTTATGCGAATCGACAGGCCAGTGCGTAAATACAATATCCGGCTTTTCCTGTTCCAGCAGATCCTGTATCTTTTTATGCCATTCGTTATTCACCACCGTATCGCCGTCTACCTGGCCCGCAAATACCGGCTTTACCTTTAAGATGCGGCAGGCATTGAT
>JAEUVR010000095.1 GCA_016786785.1 Chitinophagaceae bacterium | reverse complement strand
GACCGGTTGCGATCGCTTTTTACCTTTCGCATGATCTCGCTTCTTTGCTCTTTGGTAAATGAGTCGGCCATCTTGTTTATGATCAGGATTAGTGCAAAAATCAAACCGTCTCACAGGTTTTCGCCTGCTCATGCTTCTTTAATGTTACGGACACATAGGGTAACAATGCATCAATAACCGCTTTCACCATATTCACCGGAACGGCATTGCCCGCCTGTTTCCTTGCCTGCGCTTCATGACCGATGATCTGGTAGGTATCGGGGAATCCCTGTAAGCGAAACATCTCTCTTGGCGTCAATCTCCTGACGCCGTTCACCAGCAGGTAATTATAAGAAGCATTGGCGCGTAAGGCGCAGGAATAAGGATAGGAACTGATATTCCCTGATTTATTCTCGTGCCAGATAGCCGGTTTATAGGGCGACCGGTGCGCTTCCTTTCTTTTATTTACGATGAAGTCGGACGCAAAATATTTTTCATCCACTTTTCTCTCGAGGATCTCTTTTAACGGTTTATAGGGCCTTACGGGCGGGGGAAAGGCAAACCCAATGGGTTCGCGGTGTCCCACGATCACTATCCTTTCTCTTTTTTGGGGCAGCCCGTAATCCAATGCATTCAACACAGCATACGCAACATGATAGCCCAGTTCTTTTAATGTATGCAGGATGGTTTTTAAAGTTTGTCCTTTGTTATGCCCGACCAGCTGTTTTACATTCTCCAATACAAAGGCTTTCGGCTTTTTATGATGCAGGATATTGGCAATATGAAAAAATAAAGTCCCCCTGGTATCTTCGAATCCGCGCATCTGCCCGATAATGCTGAAAGGCTGGCAGGGAAACCCGGCAAAAAGCAGTTGGTGATCGGGAATATCGGCGGGATCCGTTTGCGTAATATCGCCGGTCGGCCGGTGACCAAAATTTTGCTGGTAAGCATCCTGGCAATAAGTATCTATATCTGAGGAAAATACACATTCCGGAACCAGCCTGTTCTCTGCGCAGGATTGCTCCATGGCCACTCTAAATCCGCCGATGCCGCAAAAAAGATCAATGAAACGAATGCGCTCCTTGCTCATATAAATATATCCTTAATAATTAGCCTCAAACCAGAGCGTCAAATATATCTTAAAACCGGCGTACCTGCTGCAAAAAATCTATCCGGCGGGTGGTTTGCCTTGAAGGATGGGCTAACTTTGCAGCATAATCAATACTCAGGCGATAGATATGCCTGATGCCCGGCAGGCAGCATTACTGATGCCTATTTCAGGCAATTAACAAACAATAAGTATTCCGGGAGGAACAATTGTATTAAAATATTTTTAATCTTCCGGAAATTGGACTACTTCTTGATAATATAACTCGTACCCCGTCGAACTAAGGCGCCCGGAGCCTTGGGTATTGAATATAACCTTTGAAATTCAGTTTTTTATGATAACAGAAGAATTTGAGAACAGGAACGCTCCATCAAAAAAACTAAGAAGTGTGAGACCTTACAATTTTCAGGAAGAAAATGAAAAGCTAATTCGTGAAAAAAGAGAGTTGGAGAATACCATTGAGAAACTTGAATTTTTTAATGGTTTATTGGAAAAAGAGATCCGCGAATTAAAAGGGGGAGGAAATGAGCAGGAACAAGACGCCGGCGCGCCGGCGCCCATGCCATTCTATTACCCTCGCCCGAAAAAACGGATTTCCCTGCGAGCCTTCAATTTAGTGCTGCTCATAGCCATCTTTTTAGGCGCTTTTGCCTTCTATTCGATCTTTATTATCAAAGCCGATTACCCCTTCTTCAGAAGATTGCAGGGCAAACCGCCTATCCAGCTTTCCGCGCCGGCATCAAAAGAAAATATCCGGGATACGCCTGCCGCCGGGTCTGCGACTCCCCGACAATCGTCCTCAAATGCTTCTTCGCCGGCGGAACAGGCAGGATCATTCGCATTGCCCAAAAACCAGGCTTCCGGCGAAGCGGCAATAAAAGAAAATAAGCGGCTGGAAGCGTCACAGAATCAATTGCATGATGGAGCGCAGAACCCAATTGTTCCGGGCCGGGACGCCGCCTCAGCCGATCGCCGCGAACAGAAAAATGCTCCTGCAACGCCTTCTGAAAACAATAGCAAAGAAAACATTGCCGCCATACCCCCATCTTCCGGCGGCGCGTCTTTACCAAACGCCGCTTCTTCAAAAAACGAAAATTCTTATACCATTAATGCTACGAGCGCTGCAGGCCCATCGGTCCAGCCGGCTCCTGTCAATGCGTCTAACGCTTCGGCCTCAACAACTTCTCCTGCAACAGGTAGCGATAATAAAAAGTCCTTGGGCGTGTATAAAGTCGCGTCGAAAGCTAACTTTTATGATAAACCGGAATTATCGGCTTTGAATGGCACGTTCATCTACCAGTTTTCTACCGTGGAACTGCATGCCCTGGATGAGACCAAAGACTTTATCTACGTTACCGCCAACAATAACTTAGGCAATACCGTCAAGGGCTGGCTAAGTAAAAAGGACCTGAGAAGGATCGATCAGTAAAACAAAGAAATTCCCGCTACGAAATATGGGTGAAAGGCAATAGCCCGGAATCTCCATCTTAGCTGTCGCCGAATTTGGAAGGAGGTCAATAACCCGGGTTTTTCCACTTAGCTATGTCCAAAAACTTGTACGGAATCGACAAGTCCTGAAATTCCGGTTTGGCGCGTCCGGATATGGAAAGGTCAAATTATGTATCCCATAAAAAAATCCCCCTGGTCGAAACAGGGGGAATACAACTAAAAACAGGAATAAAAAATGTTAAAATACATTATAAACAGCCTGCATACCTGTCGGAAAAGGTAAGCAGGCTGTTATGGTTAATCGGGTTTTTTACCATCCAGGAATGTATTGATCGTTGAAATCTGGATATTATCCTTTCCATCGTCTTTTACTTCGTAATTGCTATAGAAGTTTTCAACATGCGAGATGCTGTTGTAGAGATCCAAATTGCGGCGGATATAAGCCGGCACAGTTTCAAACTCATTGTTAGGATCCGCAGCATTAATATTGAACGACAGATTGCGCAATTTCTGAATTCGTTCTGCTGCCCGGCGTTTTTGTAATTCCGCTTCGTCCTGCAAAGCAGGTTCCTCAGCAGATGACGCCATAACAATTTCTTTTGTTTGATGGGCCCCAGGCTCATCCGCCGCCGCTGGAATCTCGTCTTTCTCAGTTAAATGCATTTCCATGAAAGGTTCTTCTTCCGTTACTGGTTCTGCATTAAGAGACGAAACAGGTTCCTGCACAGGTTCTGAGTTGGATTTCTCTGCTGGTTCTGCATAAATATTGGATGGCTTGGCCAAGTATCCTCCTGACGCTGCAGACGTAGAAGAATGCGTTGAATGTGTAGGTTGTTCTGATGAAGAAAGGGCGGTCGAAGGCGTTTCTTCTACGGATGGATACGAAAGTACCCATTCTATTGTTTCTCCTGCCTCTAACTTTTCCACAGTATTTTCATCATCATCAGGCGTATAAGCGCTATTGCCGGTCTCGTCATTTTCCGTATCGTTCTTTAATACCGGCGCAAGGAATTCCTGAATGGTTTGTTCCGACTCTACATGAGGGCGTTGCACGAATGGCTGCGCCTGGCTTTTTAGTTGCCGGCTTTGCTGTTCTTGCTGCAACCTTTTATCGGCAGCCATCTTTTCAGCGATTAGCGCAGCATGTTCTTCAGCCGCTTTTTTAGCTTCTGCGGCTTTTTTTTCTTCGTGCGCTTTTTTCATGCGGGCCAGCTCTTCTTCCTGTGAAGTCGGATTCAACGTGAACACGATCTTTTCCTCTTTTTTCGCTTCAGGCTTTGGAACGGCGGGCTTTCCAAAAGGGTCCTTGTATTCAAATCCTGTTGCAATAAGCGTAATTCCTATCTTGTCTTCCAGAGAGGAATCGTATCCCATGCCGAGGATCACATCGGTGTCTTCGCCGGCGCGTTCCAGCAGGTAGTTCTGAATGATCTCCACTTCATCCATCGTGAATTCGTTATCTCCTTCCGCGGAATTGATATTGATCAGTATCCATTTTGCGCCCCGGATATCATTATCATTCAACAGGGGCGAAGCAAGCGCTTCTTCAATAGTATGCAAGGCGCGGTTCTCTCCTCCGCAGGCGGCGCTTCCAAGAATAGCCACTCCGCCATTTTTCATCACCGTGCAGACATCGGCAAAGTCTACGTTGATCTGGCCTGTCGTGTTGATCACATCGGTAATACATTTCGCCGCGGTAGCCAGCACATTATCGGCCTTGCTAAAAGCTTCCTTCATTTTAAGGTTGCCAAACTGATGACGCAATTTATCGTTGCTGATCACCAATAGGGTATCCACATATTGTTTCATGATCGCTATCCCTTCTTCCGCCTGCATCTGCCGTTTTTTTCCTTCGTAGGAAAAAGGAGTCGTAACAATCCCTACGGTAAGAATACCCAGGTCGCGGCATATCTTGGCGATGATCGGCGCTCCTCCGGTTCCTGTGCCGCCGCCCATGCCGGCGGTGATAAAAGCCATTTTGGTATTTACTTCGAGTATACTTTTTATTTCTTCCAGGCTTTCTTCCGTAGCCTGCCGGCCGATATCGGGATTGGCGCCGGCGCCTAAGCCCTGTGTCAGGTGGGGGCCTAGCTGTACGCGGTTAGGCACTTTGCTTTGGGTGATCGCCTGAGAATCGGTATTGCATACAATAAAATTCACGCCTTCTATATGTTGGCTGAACATATGATTAACAGCATTGCTGCCGCCGCCGCCGACGCCGATCACCTTGATGATGGACGATTTTTCCTTTGGTAAATCAAAATGAATCATAAAACGGAATTAATGAGTTAGTTAATTTAATAATGACCCGATATTCGCTTACAATGCGCGATCTTCTTCTTCTTTAAACAGGTCTATCAGGGTTAGCTTAAACTTGCCCCAGAAGTCTTTCAGTCCTTTACGGTTTCTTACTTTGTCTGCCTGGCTGTCTTCTTCAGACAGCAGTTCTTCCTGCTTCGCCACCTGTTTTTTCAGCGCCGGAGGAACGTCCAGTTTCTGGTATTTGGTCTCAAACTGTTTGCGATTGTGTTCATAATCGCTGTATCCTTTCAATATTAATCCTATACAAGTAGCATAAGTAGGCTTAGCCAACTCTTCAATATGTCCGGGAGCAAGGTGCTCGTTAGGATAACCGATCCTGGCATTCAGCCCGGTCACATATTCCGTAAGCTGTATCAGGTGCTTTAATTGCGACCCGCCGCCAGTCAGCACGATCCCTCCATTCAGCATCTTATTATCCAATCCCACCTGTTTGAGATGAAAGGTCACAAAATCCATGATCTCGCTCATCCTGGCCTGGATAATATTAGCGAGGTTCTTCACGCTGATCTCCTTGGTCGGCATCCCGCGCAATCCCGGGATAGTGATCACCGCATTGGCTTTTGCTTCATTTGACAAAGCGGAACCGAACTGTACTTTCATTTGTTCGGCCTGCATTTTTAATACGCCCAAACCGGTTTTAATATCATTGGTGATGTTCTCTCCTCCAAAAGGTATCACCACGGTATGTTTAAGTATTCCCTCATAAAATACCGCAAGGTCGGTAGTGCCGCCGCCGATATCTACGATAGCCACCCCTGCTTCCAGGTCCTCCTGCGCCATTACCGCCGCAGATGAAGCGAGCGGTTGGAGCACCAGGTCCTTGGTGCGCAGCTGGCTTTTTTCCACCGCCCGGTTAATGTTGCGGATGGCGTTCTTATCGCCGGTTATGATATGAAAATTAGCGCCGACCTTCACGCCGCCGTATCCTATAGGATTGGGAATATTCTGGAAATTATCGACCGTAAATTCCTGCGGGATCACATCGATGATCTGGTCGCCGGCAGGAATATAGGTTTTGTACTGATCGGCAATAAGCTGGTCTATCTCTTTTTGAGATATCTCCTCTTCCGTCTGATGACGCACGATATCGCCGCGGGTTTGAAGACTTTTTATGTGATGGCCGGCAATGCCGACATATACTTCCGACACTTCAAGATTGGGGTTGGATGCATAACAATTGTCAAGCGCCATCCGGATGGCCTTGATCGTTTCATCGATGTTCAGCACCTGACCGTGCTTCACGCCATTGGAGTTGGCGCGGCCAAAACCAATGATCTCCAGTTTGCCAAACTCATTCTTCCGCCCTGCAATAGCGGCAATCTTAGTAGTTCCGATATCAAGACCTACGATAATGGGTTGTTCGTTGTTCATGACGCTGTTTTAGTTGTTGTATTAACCGTATTTAAAAAAATTAATTCCTTTTTTGTTCTTCCCCGCTGATCATTCAGCCGCTTACTTATGCTTCACCCCGCTCATCGCCCTAACTCGTTTTCTTCACCCCTACCACCTGCCGGTCGTACTGCACTTTTATGCGTTCATATTTATCCATGCCCGACTTAGACAATACCTGCCTGTAAAACAACATCAGCCTCTCGAATTTCTGTTCCAGGTTCGAGGCGTCGCCTAATTCCACAAGGTGGCCGCCTATCGTGGGGACCATCTCAAATTCCCTCGTATGCGTAATGTCTATCTGCGCAACCTGCGCCATCCAAAAAGGCTCTTTTAATAAAAAGAGACTGGTTTGTTTGATACCCCTCAACAGCTGTTTGTCTGCCGCATTTAACTTGCGGCCATCCGAAGGGAAGCCGGTAAACACGGGCAACTTCACCGTTATCTTATCCGATAGCGGCAGGCGATGACTGGCGCTATCTATATAAAAGCTCTCTCCCGTAACCGAGAATATCCTTGCTATGGGCTCCCGCTGTATGATCCTTACCTGCAACATGCCCTTGTTATCAAAAAACAGTTCGGCATTTTTTACCCAGGCTTGTTTTTCCAATTTTGTTTCCAGGCTGGCCAATTCAAATGAGCTCAGGTTCCTGTCCTTTATCTTTTGTTTATGGTTATCGGTGATTATGCGCAGGATATCTTCTTTATCAAGGAACCATTTGCCGGCAGACTGGTCATTGACCCGGATGGCATAGCCACTGCAGGTCTTTTGGCTCCTGGAGTTCATCGCGGCGACCATCATCACGATGACGCCTGCTCCAATGAGCGCCCAGAGGCAGATGAAAAGCGTTCTCCTGATATTTTTGAAAATATTCATTTTTCTTTCTTCGTATTCCTATTTAGCGCTTAATACTGTTTTAATCGGTTCTCTCAACCGGTCAATATCACCAGCCCCGGCAGTGATGATAAGCCGTCCCTTTCCAGGCTGCGAAAAAGGCCGGCCCAGGTATTCCAGCAGCTTATCTTTATCCAATACCCTGCTTTGCTTATTTTTCATTTTACTAACGATCATTTCGCTGTTTACTCCTTCCACAGGCAGTTCCCTCGCCGGGTATATGGGCAATAAAATCACTTCATCCGCTTTGTCCAGGCTTTCTGCAAACTGCGCCGCCAGGTCCTTCGTGCGCGAATACAGATGCGGTTGAAATATGACCGTGCAATGCATGTCGCCAAACAATTCCTTTGCGCTTCCGATCAGCGCATTCAGCTCTTCGGGATGATGGGCGTAGTCGTCGATATATGCCAGGGCGCCCGTTTTAATAATGTATTCAAACCTTCTTTTAACGCCTTTAAAATCTGCCACCGCCCTTCGGATAAGGCCGGCGTCAATTTTCAGATGCCGCGCGATGCCCATGGACGCCAGCGCATTCTCTACATTATGCATTCCTCCCATGTTCAACGTCAGGTCTTTAATAAGCTCGCCCTTAACAACGGCATCGAACTGGTAATGGCCGTTTACGATCTTCAGGTCCTTCGCATATATATCTGCAGCGGCATCGCTGAAATGATAAGTTATTTTTTCCGGAGCCTTGAATTC
Organism: Chitinophagaceae bacterium; assembly: GCA_016786785.1. GTDB lineage: Bacteria > Bacteroidota > Bacteroidia > Chitinophagales > Chitinophagaceae > Flavitalea. The sequence goes on along the minus strand of JAEUVR010000095.1, from coordinate 1,712 downwards.
ATCGCTCCTGCTTAATCCCGCTTTCACAAACAATACGCCCCCGGGTTTGATCTTTCCGGAGAACTCGATAAAACTATCCTGCATGGCGCGCTCCGTTCCGTAAATATCCAGGTGATCCGCATCCATAGCAGTGATCACGGCAATATCAGGATTCAGCCTTAGAAAACTCCTGTCGTATTCATCCGCTTCGATCACGCATACGGCGTTGTCGGCGCTCCAGAAATTGCTATCGTAGTTGACGGCGATCCCGCCTAAAAATGCGTTGCACCCATACCCGCTATGCCGCAGGATATGCGCTGTCATAGCGCTGGTGGTGGTCTTGCCATGCGTTCCTGCAATGCATATATTGAAGGCGTTTTGCGTAATGACTTCCAGCGCCTCGCTTCTTTTCAGGACAGGGTAATCCTGCCCGCGATACCAGTTAAGCTCGAGATGGTTCGCAGGAATAGCGGGGGTATAGATCACCAGGTCTGCATCCTTAGGTGCCAACCCCGGATCATCTGTGTAATGAATGGGTATTCCCTCATTCTCCATCTGGAGGGTAAGCGCCGTTTGCGTCCTGTCGTAGCCACTTACTTTTTTACCCTTGGATAAAAAATATCTTGCCAGGGCGCTCATGCCGATGCCGCCGATGCCTATAAAATACGCGCGCTTTATGGTGTTCAGATCAATCATGAATCGCTTTAAATATTTCGGAAGCAATTGTCTCGTCTGCATGGGCGACCGCCAACCTGCTGATATTCTTTTTCATTTGCTGCTGCCGATCGTTATCATTAGCCAGCGCAATAATGGCGGGCATTAATTTTTCCTTCGCATCGGCGTCTTTGATCAGCCATGCCGCCTCTTTATCCGCCAGTTTTTGCGCATTTACCGTCTGATGGTCTTCTGCCGCAAAGGGATAAGGAACAAAGATCGCCGGCTTTTTTACTACGCACAGTTCGGCGACGGACATTGCCCCCGAGCGCGACACCACTATATCGGCTGCGGCAAAAGCATACTCCATTTTGGCGATAAAATCATTTGTCCATACCTGTTGCCGGCCGATGGAAGCTTTGTTGGCTCTTTCCGCAAAAGGTTTCCCCGTTTGCCAGATCAGCTGTAGATCATGTTTTGAAAATTCATCCAATGAAGCTTCGATGGCTTCATTAATGCTTTTGGCGCCAAGGCTGCCGCCGGTAACCAATACCGTCTTCAGCGCGGGGTTCAGCCCGAAAAACCTTATCGCATCTTCCCTGGAAACAGCGCTGTTTACAATAGCCGATCTTACCGGGTTGCCGGTGATCATGATCCTGTCCGCCGGAAAAAAATCCTCCATTCCCTCTCCCCCTACAAAAACCCTGGCCGCTTTTTTGGCTAATAACATATTGGAACGGCCGGCAAAGGAATTGGATTCATGAATAAACGTGGGTATCCCTTTGGATTGCGCATACCGGAGAACGGGGAAGGTAGAATACCCGCCAACGCCCACTACCGCATCCGGCTTAAATGATTTTATCAGCCGGCTTACCTGCACAAAACTTTTCATCAGTTTAAAAGGTAGGGTAACATTCCTGATCAAAGAACTCCTGTTGTATCCTGCGATATCAATGCCATGTATCTTATAACCGGCCTGCGGGATCTTTTCCATTTCCATTTTTCCCTTTGCGCCGATAAACAGGATCTCTGTCGCCGGTTGTTTTTTCTTCAACGCATTCGCAATGGCGATAGCAGGG
>JAEUVR010000335.1 GCA_016786785.1 Chitinophagaceae bacterium | reverse complement strand
TGGAAGTGAATGAAGAAGAGGTTGGCAAACATGGTTTTCAGCAAGAGGTGCTACAACGCAACTTTAGCAGAGATGGCAGCGTAAATGACTGGTGATATGTAACTTTCTGGGATGAAAAAATTATTTGAAAACAATACGGTTATTATTAGCGGCGGGTTAGGCGATATCGGCAAGGCGATTGCGCTTGAGTTTGCCGCCGCCGGCGCGCATGTGTCGCTCGGCGATATACTCCCCGGGTCCGATGCCTTGCCTTTGCTTGAAGAAATAAAAAAACATGGAGTACGCGCGCATTATAGGCAGGCGGATATCTCCGATCCCCTCGCGGTAATAGACTGGTTGTCGGAAGCGGAACAAAAAGCAGGCTTGCCGGACATGATCATTGCCAATGCGGCCGTCGTTTCCATAACCGGTATTCTTGAGGCGAGACCCGAACAATTTACAAAGGATCTTTCTGTAAACCTGGCAGGCGCGTTTTATATGGCGCAGGCTGCCGCTAACCGGCTGATTGCCGAACACAGGCCGGGCCGGATGGTTTTTATGGGAAGCTGGGCCGCAGAAGTAGTGCATCAGCATATTCCGCTGTATAGCGTTTCCAAGGCCGGTTTGAGAATGCTTGCGAAATGTTTTGCTCTTGAGCTTGCTCCTCATAATATTCTTGTGAACGAGCTTGCTCCCGGGTATGTGGATGCGGGGTTGAGCGGAAAATTTTTCTCGGAAGACGCTTCGTTAAAGGAACATTCCCGGGAGAAGGTTCCGGTGAAGAAGTTAATAACCCCGATGGATGTGGCGAAACAAACGCTTTTTCTATGCCATCCTGAAAACAACCATATTACCGGAAGCGTCTTGCTGATGGATGGCGGATTGTCGCTTCTCTCTTAATAATATTGAAGCGACAATATAAAACGTCAATAGATAAACGCAGATGAGAAAGTCTTTTAATTCATGATCCCTGATCGATAATATGTCAGATATGAGCAAGACTGTTATTTCTCCTTCCGGCAATTTTCTCGTCAATCCCTCCGGGTTCAAGGGAAGGATAGGCGTAGCGCAAATCGATATTGATCCGCCTGAAGGAATTTATAGTCGCAACTGGGGCGCTTCGGCGGATGATAGCGCTATTGGGATCCACCGCCAGCTTAAACTTACCTGTATCAGTTTCGAGCCGCTGCAGGGCGGTCCCCCCCTGATTCTTATTGCCGCCGACTTATGCATATGGAAAATCGCAGCGGAAGAAAGAGAATTCCGCGCAGCTGTTCTGGATGCCTTATCCCTGGAGGAAGCCCAATTGATGTTTTGTTTGTCTCATACGCATGCAGGGCCGAGTATTTCATTAGTAGACGCCAACATGCCCGGCGGTCAATATATCGCTCAATATCGAGAGAGCGTTTGCCAGCGCGCCGCGGCAATAGCCCGAACCGCGCTTTCTACCGCAACGGCGGCTACGCTTACCTGGTATTATAGTAAATGCGATCTGGCAGCCAATCGCGATCTGCCGCAGCCCGGAACAAATAAGTTAAACGTAGGCTTTAACCCCGGGCAAGCTGCCGATGATACCTTGCTGACAGGGAGGATCGCAAACGATCAGGGCGATATCATTGCGGTGATCGTTAACTATGCCTGTCACCCCACAACGCTGGCATGGGATAACCGGCTGATCTCGCCCGACTATATAGGCGCTATGAGAGAGTTGGTTGAGCGCCATACCAAGGCGCCCTGTCTTTTCCTGCAAGGCGCTTCGGGAGATCTTGCTCCTGCGGAACAATATACGGGAGCGCTCGATATTGCAGAGAGACATGGTCGCAGGTTGGGTTACAGCGCGCTTGCCGCGCTTGAAGCTATGCTTCCTCCCGAAACAAAATTATCGTTTAGCCATGTTGTTGAATCAGGCGCCCCCTTAGCAATTTGGGAGCATAAGCCTCAGGCTTTCTCTTCGCATCTTTCTTTTTTACAGATAGAGATACCTCTTCAGTTGAAAGACATGCCTTCCCTTGCCGTTCTCGAACAGCAATGGAGCAGTTGCCAGGATCGCGTGCTTAAGGAACGTTTGTGGCGAAAGATGGGCGTTCGAAAAACAGTGGGTAACGGGGATACGGGGAAAACGCATTTGTGGATCTGGCGACTGGGCAATTCTTTCCTGATCGGCCAGCCGAATGAAGCCTATTCCCTTTTTCAACAGGAACTGCGCAGGGGCCTTATGCCGAATGCAGTGGCCGCTATCAACCTGGTCAATGGATCCGCCGGTTATCTCCCGCCCGGCGAATTGTATGACCTGGACAACTATACGGTAGCGCAAACTCCTTTTGCCAGGGGATCTCTGGAATTTCTCATTGAAGTTGCCTTAAATAACGCGGCAACCTTGTTATAAAGCAGCCAATAACTCAAAAAATGAATAAAAGCCTGTCTACCCTGGATGCCATTGTTTTTGCGGTTTATATTCTGGGCATATTGGGCGTAGGAATATATGCTTCGCGGCGAGGTAAGAAAACCAAGCGGGATTATTTCCTGGCCGGGGATAAACTGCCCTGGTGGATGGTCGGGGGAAGCATTATCGCGGCAAATATCAGCAGCCACCACCTGGTAGGGGTCATGGGCGTTTCCTATACGCTTGGATTTGTCGCCGTGGTGATTGAGTGGGGCGCTATTCTTCTCGGATTTAATGCGCTGCTTTGGATTTTTCTTCCTTTTTATTTGCGTAATGGTTTTTATACCATGCCGGAATACCTGCAAAGGCGATACGGAGGCGGCGCGCGCACCATCTATTCCATCCTGGTGTTGCTCACCTATATCTTTGTCGAAATTGGCGCGGTGTTGTATCTCGGCGCCATTACATTGCAGTCCCTCCTCGGTATACCTGTATTAACGAGCGTTTGCATACTGGCTGTGTTTACCGGAATATATACGATTGCCGGAGGGCTTCGCGCAGTGATCTGGACAGAAATGCTGCAGCTGGGCGTGCTGATGATCGGGATGATCATTTTGTCTTTTGTTACCATAAACGCCGCAGGGGGCGTCTCTGCAGTAATGGAAACATCGAAAGACTGGAGTCATTTTCTTCCGGCCGATCATCCTGATTTTCCATGGACCATGTACTTGGGCGGAGTGGTTTGTATCAGCGTGTTCTATAATGCCACCAACCAGTTTATAGTGCAGCGGACGCTTGCCGCAAAAAACGAATGGCATGCAAGAATGGGGATCATATTTGCCGATTATCTTAAGTTCCTTATTCCCGTGCTGATCATTGCTCCCGCCCTGGTTGCGCCGAAATTGTTTCCAAATCTTGAAAAGCCTGATCTGCTTTTTGCCACCCTGGTCCAGAACCTGCTTCCTGCTGGTCTGATAGGATTGGTGATGGCAGGACTGATCGCCGCCGTGATGTCGCATCTTTCCGGCGCGATCAATTCCTGTACGACCATCATTACGATGGATATCTACTTGCCCTATTTCCGAAAGAAAGCTTCCGAGGAGCAGGCGGTAAAATTTGGCAAGCTTTCAGGAGCGGCGATCGTTGCGCTGGGCATCTTATGCGCAGCGCTGTTAGTACTGTATTCTGAGAAACCCGTTTTTCTCTACCTGCTGAATGCCTATGGCTTATTTACTCCCGGTATCGCTACGATGTTTCTTCTGGGGATCCTCTGGAAAAGGACGACGCATGCAGCAGCTGTTACCGCCGGACTACTGACTATTCCCGCCTCTCTTTTGATAGAATTTCTTTTTCCTTCCATGCCATTTTTTAACAGGACCGGAATTGTTTTCTGGGGATGCATGGTCATATGCGTCATAGTAAGCTTGTTTACGAAATCCAAAGAAGAGGATGAACTGAAGGGGCTGATCTGGAATAAACAGAGTCTTTCCCTTCCTCCGGAACAACGTCAGCAACAAAAAGGATGGCGCAATCCTTTTATCTGGTGGGCTATTATTACCATAACGGTACTTTACTTTTATGTGCGGTATGCATAATATGTTCAAGCAATAATACTCAATCATGAAAAACAACAATTGGGAAACGGTTCTGGATTATACCTGTCTTCTTGGCGAAGGCCCCGTATGGGATGCCGCCAATTCCACGATTCTGTGGGTCGATATCCTATACGGCCATATTCATGCTTTTAATACGCAACGAAGAGCATACCATATGTTCCAGACCGGGCAAATGATTGGCGCCATTGCCCTGAAGAAGAACGGATTGTTAATAGCGGCGCTGAAGAGCGGGTTTTATGAAATTGATATGGAGCGGCGGGAAATTAAGCTGCTGAAACAGGTGGAAGCAGACCTGCCCGATAACAGGTTTAATGACGGCAAATGCGACCCTGCCGGGAGATTCTGGGCCGGCACCATGTCCGTTAAGGGAACTGCCGGCGCAGGAAAACTGTACACGCTGGAAAATGATCGCCAGGTAAGTATTAAGATAGATAACGTATCCTGCTCTAACGGAATGGCCTGGAACAAGGACCATAACCGGTTATACTATATAGATACGCCTACGCGACAAGTAGTTGCTTATGACTATAACCTGGCTGATGGAAGGATCAACAATGGGAAAACGATCATTACTATTCCTGAAGAAGAAGGTTACCCCGACGGGATGACCATTGATGAAGAGGGAATGTTGTGGATCGCTTTATGGAATGGATGGAAGGTGGCCAGGTATGATCCGGAGTCCGGTAAACAGGTCATGCATTTTTCATTGCCCGCCGCAAAAATAAGCTCATGCGCATTTGGAGGAGAGAACCTCTCCGATTTATATATCACCTCGGCCAAAACAGACCTGAGTGAAAACGAATTGCTGGATCAGCCGCTTGCGGGAAGCCTTTTTGTCATTAAAAATTGCGGATACAAAGGAGCGCCTTCGTTCCTCGTAACATGATATTCATCATTCATCATTAAACGCCTTATTATGGATCGCAGAAATTTTTTAAGCCAAACAGCCGGATTAACCATTGCGGGAGCTTTTTTATCCAGCTGCGGGACTGCCCGTCATGCCTCTTCAACCTTTCAGACGCACGACTGGAAACGGGATGAGCGTAATCCCGTTTTCCCTCCCGGAGGCGGATGGTTTGATACCACGGCCTGTATGAATCCTTTTGTGGTAACGCATGAAGGAAAGTACTGGTTGTTCTATGCAGGCGGCGACGATAAAGGGCATCGCAGGATATGCCTGGCTTCCACTCCTGTTGGAGATCTTGTCAACTGGAAAAGATACGGGCCGCTTTTTGATGTAGGCGGCAAGGGCGCATTTGACGAAACCTGGTGCGTGCTTCCGTGCGTTCACCGGATCGGCAATCAATGGCGGTTGTATTATACGGGGCGGGCGGCGCAGGGAGCAGGCTTACAGGCTTTTTGCGGCATTGGAATGGCTATCAGCGACGACCTGCTGAACTGGAAAAAATATGCCAACGAACCCGTATTGCTGGGAGATGGGTTCTCCGAATGGCCGGATAACAAAGGTATCGCGGGAGGAGGTTCTATTGTTGAAATCCCGCAGCCTGATGGACGTATACTTTATCGTATGTATTATACGCTGACTACCGGAACGCCTAGTTCCGATCTGCTGGTGGATCAGGCTAAACAGTCAGTGGTCGCTCATTCCTATGATGGCATCACGTGGACGGATAAGCGGGTAGTATTAAGACCAAGGCTTGACGCCAAATATGAAAATGCGGCGACTATTGCCCTGACTGTTTGGAAAACGAAATCGGGATGGCGCGCATTGTACGCAGGTATTGGCACACAATTCGGCGCGTACGCCATTTGCGAAGCGGCCAGCAGGGACGGACTAAACTGGTATCGCGGCGCCCCGGGCCAAAATCTTTCGCTTCCGCCTGGCGAGGCAGAATGGGAAAATAAAATGACAGAATATCCAAATATTGTACGCGAAGGAGATAACCTGCGCCTGTTTTATTGCGGCAATGGTTACGGAAGAACAGGCATTGGCGTCGCTGTGGCAAAAGCGCTTAAATAGGAAGATCAAAAAAAGGGTTTATGCAAATAGATTCAATCCGTATTGTAAGAGTGGGAATGCCGCTTGTCTATCCGTTCAGAACGGCTTTCGGAAATGTAGAACTGATAGAGTCGACGCTGGTGCGGCTGACAAGCGGAGAAAAAATCGGGTGGGGCGAATCGGCCTGTTGGGGAATGCCCGCCTATTCGGCAGAATGTGCGGCAACCCAGTTCCTTATTTCCCGCGATTTTATAGCGCCGTTATTACTGGATCAATGGATAGCTACAGGAGCGGAGTTGCAGGAAAGGTTAAATGGCATAAAAGGAAATTATTTTGCCAAAGCCGCCTTTGACCTGGCATGGTGGGACCTGCACGCTAACGTTGTGCAACAGCCGCTTTGGAAAATCCTTGGAGGAAAAAGCGATACGATAGACGCAGGAGCTGATTTCGGCGTAATGGAAAATGTCCAAACCCTGATCAAGACGATAAACGAAGCCTGCAATCAAGGGTATAAGCGCGTGAAATTGAAGTACAGGCCGGGATGGGATCTGGAGATGATAAAACAGGTGCGGGATAAGTTCCCCGATTTGCCTGTTCATATTGACTGCAACAGTTGTTATTCCCTGCAGGATATGGATATGTTTAAGGAATTGGATAATTACCGGCTGACCATGATCGAGCAACCCCTTGCTCATGACGATCTGATCGATCATGCCGTATTACAGCAGGAATTGCAAACGCCGGTTTGCCTCGATGAGAGCATTGTTTCAGCGCATAAAGCGCGTAAGGCCATCGAAGTCGGCGCCTGCCGCTGGGTGAACATCAAGCTGGGAAGGGTGGGCGGAATTACCAATGCCCTATCGGTCAATAAGGTTTGCGAAGAACGCCATATCCCTTGCTGGGTAGGAGGTATGCTTGAATCTGCTATCGGGTCCTCTCATAATATTGCTTTTGCCGCTTTGCCCAATATTCAATACCCATCAGATATTTTTCCCACTTCCCGGTTTTATGCAAAAGACCTGGGATGCCGCCCAATTGAGCATGAAGGCCTATCCCAATTCAGGGCTTCGCGCCTGCCAGGCATCGGCGTAACGCCCGATGAAGCAATGATCGCCAAATGGAGCATAGAAGAATGCTGTTTTTCCTGAACGTTGATTGTTCTCTTAACAATTATTGAAAAGTTCAATTAAATGCCGGGCGTTCATCTCGCTGTCTGCCTGGTCTACCAGGTCGCAGAATTCGTGCAACTCCTCTTCTGCCAGGAACATTTGTAATGGACCGTTTCCGCCGAAATGCAACATGATATTTTTTGTTTTCCTGTTTTCAGCAGTATGGCAATTCTGTCTTACGGAGGCAAGGTATTCATTAAGGCTCGCCCAGTCTATAAAGCCTATATGGATCACAGAAGTTCCATAGGCGATCTCTATGGAATGGCAGAATGGACATTGCGCCACATAGCCTGTTGGCGTAACAATAAATTTTCTGAATTCGCACATGCTGATATATTTTGTTCAGTAGTAAGTAGATTGAAAAGATACTAAGAAGGAAATGCAGCGGCGTGTCTTGTCGGGAAAAACATTTACCCAATGCGGAAAACATTAGCTTAACGAGACCAGTTAGGCCTACAATAAATATTTCTGATTTCATAAATTCTTTTTCCCGATCGGGAAACGGGCGGGGATGTATTCAGCGGCAATTTTGGATCCTAAATCGACCGTTTATATGCCTATTAAGCAAATCTTTTTTATTCTTGCCCTGAATATTTCCATCAGCGCCCTCGCTCAAAACGCCTCGCTATATGGCAGGGTTACCGCCGAAGAGAATCAACCTGTAAGCCTGATCAGCGTTACCTTACTGAACACCCGGTGGGGAACATTAACCAATGAAAATGGCGAATACCGTATACAAAATATTAAGCCCGGTAATTACACATTGCAACTGTCTTATACGGGCGATATCAGAAAGACGCAACCGGTTGAACTATCTGCCGGCGGTAGTCTGCAGCTTGATCTCACAATAACACAAGCTGCCAAACAACTGGAAGAGGTAGTGATTGAAACCAGCAAAATCATGAACCGGGCTGCCAGTACTGCTAATAAAATGCCGTTGAATACTATGGAGACGCCGCAAATCGTGCATTCTATCTCCAGTGTTATTTTGAGAAAGCAAAACGCGATGACGCTCGAAGATGCGATGAAAAATGCGCCGGGCATCAGCAAGTTGTGGGATGCTACCAGCCGTCCGGACGGCGGTTCTATTTTTGTAAGCAGGGGATTCCAGACAACCACAAAACTGAGAAACGGGTTGCCTAATATCATAAATACCAACGTGGAAATGGCCAATCTCGAACGGATTGAAGTGATCAAAGGGCCTTCTGCCACCTTATTTGGCAGTATTGTGTCTTCCTATGGCGGATTGATCAACCGGGTTGCCAAAAAGCCTGATTTTCATAATGGCGGTTACGCTGATATTGCCTACGGAAGCTATAACTTTTATCGCGCTTCAGCAGACGCAAATTTTGTTATTCAGAAGGATAAAATAGCCGGTCGTATAAATGTAGCCGCACAAAACCAGGACAGCTGGCAGGATGCCGGCTTCCAGAGAAGCTATATCATTGCTCCTTCATTATTGTTCAAGCCCAACAGTCGGTTTTCATTAAGCATAGACGCTGAAATTGTAGGAAGCAAAGGCAATAGTAATGGCGGCAACTTTATGTTTGTGCTGGCTCCGGGCATTATCAACAGCGCGTTAGGCGGACTGCTCTTACAGCAAGGATTAAGCGAGGAGCAGGTAGGCGCCATCATGTCGCAGGCCCCGCAAACTTTTAAGCAGGCGTTTGGTACGGATAAAATAAATGAATTAAAAACCAGCTATGACCGATCCTTCCTGTCCAACGACATCTATCCTACCACGCAATCCAATGCTTTTTTTGGCGAAGCGTCCTATAAAATATCCAAACGCTGGACATCGCAAACGGCTATCGCCTACAACAACAGCCACAACAAAGGATATTCGCCCTATCAGTACCTGTTGCCCAATTATCTCGGGCATTTTATAAACTCGATGATGACTACCGGCGTTCCTGATTTCGGAACGCCCGGGCATGACAGCATTGGCAGGATGGTTTGGAACCCGGTAGGCGCTACCAATACATTTAACGTGCAGCAGAATTTTATTTCCGACTACCAGATAGGCAAACTGAGAAATCGCGCCATCATAGGAGTAGATTATGCTTATTACAAGTCGTATGTAACGTATAACCGCATTTCCGGAATCCTGTTCAATGTTGTTCCTTTTCCTGATCTTTTTGATATGATAGACGTACAGGGCAGCTCGTCCAAGATGCAGGATTTCAATAAAGCAAATGTGTTGAATGCTTTTCAGACCAGGCAGTCTGATCCTTTGCCATATAATCAAAAGTCCGGCGTATTGAGCGGTTTTATCAATAACGTTACCAACATTACAGATTACCTGATCGTGTCTGCAGGCATACGAATGGACAACTTCCGCAACATTTTGTTGAAAGAAGATCAAACCAAGTGGTCGCCCAAATTAGGATTGATACTGATGCCTGTAAAAGATCGGTTAACCATATTTGCCAACTACCAGAACAGCTTCGCCAATAAATTTGGCGCCGACAAAAACAATAAGCCTTTTGTGCCTGAAGAAGCCAATCAAAAAGAAGTGGGCATTAAATATAATTTCTTTAAAAACAAACTGACAGGCAGCGTCAGTTATTATGATATCCTCGCGAAAAATATTATTCGGGGAGATATTAGCGACCCTATGTTTAACGTGCAGGACGGCGAGCAGAAGAGCAAGGGCGTGGAAGTGGAAATTGTGGCCAATCCTGTTGTCGGCTGGACCCTGTTACTTGGCTATGGCCATAATGACAGCAAATACCTGAAAGCAGATGCCGATGTAGAAGGGTTACGACCTGTTGGCTCGGGCCCGGCAAATATGCTTAATTTCTGGACAAATTATACTTTCACCGCAACTGCGCTCAAGGGATTGGGTATTGGCCTCAGTATAAACTACGCGGGCAAATCCTATGCTTTTAATCAAAAACCCGATGGCGCGCTGATCCTTCCGTCATACGCTATTGCAGGCGCTCATATTACATATGATACAAAGCGCTACCGCTTTGGCGTAAAGATCAACAATATCGCCAATGAGAAATACTGGATGGGTTGGAGCAATTATATTCCGCAGATGAAAAGACAATTGATCGGCGCTGTCGCCATTAAATTCTAAATTTTGATCTCCATGCAATCTCAATTACGCGTAGCTATACTTTGGTTTTTGCTCGTTTTTTGTTACCTCCTTCATGGGTACTATCATTTGGCTGAATTATTTTTTGGCGTAGACATTAAAACGCCCGATGCAAAGGGAGTTGTGCCGGTATCTGCGCATCTTTTTAGCGTATGCATAGAGATACTGCCATTGGCGTTAGGACTTTTAAGTCTTTACAAAATGGGAAAGTGGCTGCAATGGACGAGCTTCATTTTTGCAATCGTGCTCGGATTGCTGAACATTGCGCATCTTGGAGGAACCATAGCCCAGGAAGCCGGCGAGATAAGACAGCTGGCATTGCTCGCCTTCATACTTATAGTCAATATTCTGCTGATACGGGAAACCAATCGGCAAAGAAAAGGCAGCGCGGCTGCAGAGTGAATTGCAAGGCCTGTTACTGAAGAGCATAAACCGCTGAAAAAAAACAACGTTAGAAACAATAAAGGGCTTCGCTGGGCGGCGCATCAAAAAAGATGGTTTGGTAAATGGCACCTGTATCTCGGTATTATTGCCGGCGCTATTTTATGCGTAGTGGGCTTAACAGGCAGTATTCTTGTTTTCCAGGATGAAATTGACGCGGCGCTTAATAAAAACCTGTTTGAATCTTTACAGGGGCAAAAACGGTATAGTATTGATGAGATCATACCATTGGCGCAGCAAAAATATCCCGAAAGGAAATTCGAGTATGTTTTTCAAACCGATGAGGAAAATCCAAACGCCACTTACCGCTTTTATAATTTCACTACAGAGGAAGAGTTTTTCGTTAATCCCTATACCGCTGAGCTGTGCGGCAAAAGGCTGATCAATAGTTCGTTTATCAGGATAGTGATGGATATTCACCGCAGCTTACTGATACCGGCAGTCGGAAGGTATATTGTCGGGATGGCTACGCTGTGTATGTTGATACTTACCATCAGCGGACTGCGGTTGTGGGTTCCCCAGCAATATAAAAAATGGAAGCAGTGGCGATCTGTGCTGACGGTGAATTTTAAAGCGGGCTTTAAGCGACAGAACTACGATTGGCATAATGTGCTGGGTTTTTATTCGGCGCCGGTTGTTATCCTGCTTTCAATAACAGGCTTTGCCATTACGTTCAGCGCTGTATTTATCGCCTTTTTGTTTATGCTTACCGGCCAGTCGCCACAATCTGTTGCCGGTATTTTTGGGCAGAAGTCGGCCTATACGCAGGGCGCAAAAGCGCTTTCGGCGCCAGAAGTAGCGAAGATCGCTTCGATAGAAATGCCCCAGGCCCAGCTGCTGGGTATTGCCGTTCCATCAGACAGTAGTATGGTATACAGGCTGGACCTTAAATCGGAGGGGCCTTCAAGAAGCGGCAACAGGATCATGCTAATGGTTGACCAGTACACTGGGAAAATAGTATTGAACAGCGAAAAGGATTTTCCGAATATAGGCAACTCCTACCTGTCGTGGCTTACCCCTATCCACTATGGAACTTTTGGCGGTATGCCTACCCGGATATTGGCATTGCTGGGCGGACTAATGCCGCTCCTGCTATACATCACTGGTTTTATCATATGGCTTCCTCGCTATAAAAAGCAAGCCGGTAAAACCGCCTATGTAGCGCCCAAGCCCGCCAGGTCAGAGCAACAGCTTAATGCTATCCGCGAGGGAAAGCTTAGCCGGTATTTCGGATTTTACTTCAAAAAAGGCATCAGGTATGCATTGCTGTTACTGTTGGCCGCTTTTATTGCCGGCGCGCTGTATGGGATGGTATCCGGGATCATCATCCAACCTGCTTTATTCTCGGCGCTTTATACTGGTATCTGCGTTACTGTAAATTTTATTATAGCCTTATTGGCGCTGTTGGTTAACCTGATTTTCCTTGCGCCATTCAAACTATCGAAGAGAAATGTATTCAAATATTTTTCCCTTTCGCTGGCTTTCGTTTTAGTTTTTCTACCGGTAATTATTGCCATTGCTCAATTAAGCAAAAATGTATTTTAGGCTCTTTATGTTTAGGTCCGCGCAATGTAAAGTAAAAATAAGAAAGAGGCTATCTGATAAAGGATAGCCTCTTTCTTAGATCAGCGTTAGCCTTATAACAATATCAATACGGCAATCGCGATATTTGAACGGAAGACTTAATGCCAACAATATACCTTATAACGATATCAATGTAACAGTGTCGCCATTCGGGTCTTCGGGCGCCGGCTTGGGCGCTTCGCCGGGCGCGGGTCTTGGTCCCGATTTTGCTTTATTAGTTACGAAAGCGTTTCCTTTTTTATCTACGGCAATGGAGTTGGGATGCGTCCCTGTTTCCAGGTTAGCGATGATCTTATAGGTGGCGGCATCAATGATACTAACGGTTCCTTCTCCGCGGTTAGCGACGTATATCCAGTTTTTAGCTGGACTAAAGTTAATGCCCAACGCCCCCTTCCCGGTTGTAATGGTTTGCAGCAATTTGCCGGATTGCGCATCCAGCGCCGTTACATCGCCATTGCCCTGGTTGGCCACAAACAAACGGTTGGTTTTTTCGTCTAATACCAGGTTGATGGCGCCCTTGCTGCCTGCGGGAAAACTATCAAGAACCATATTTTTTTTCAGGTCATACGAAACCACCTTATCGCTTTTTATATCTATGGCATGAAGGATTCCTTTCTTGCTGTTCAGCGCCAGCCCGGTAATGGAAGATCCGGCGTTTTCGATCAGATGACTGAAAGTATTTGTCTTGCCATCAATTACCCAGATACCGCCGCCAACGTCTGATACATATATCATGTTGTTTTTTTCGTCCACTGCTATTTCACGGGTATGCGATTTATCTTTCCCATTTGTGACGACGGCTATTATTTTTCCGGTTTTTAAATCAATAGCATGCACGGAGTTGCTAAGAGTGTTGGAAGTATAGAGGATTTGCGTCTTATCGTTAAGCCCCAATCCAAAAGCCGGCGCTGCAGAAACATCAATGCTGTCTTTCACGGACAGCGTAATGGGGTCTAATTTATACACTTTACCCGCTCCTTTCTGACCGCGTGAGCCAGTGGAAGCTACGTATACGGCATTTCCTTTTTCGCTGTAAACAATTTCATATAATCCTTTACCCGGTTTAACTTTTTGAGTCGTCTGCTGCGCCAGCGCCTGCTGGCCAATACCCGCGGTCAGTACAATAAGCGCCGCTGTCCTGAATGTGTTTTTTGACATTTGTACCTGATTTATATAATGAATAAAAATGGATTGATTTTTAGTGAATTTTATATCTGCATAAGCAATAGCGCATGCTTTCTTTGCGACGACCTGTTTATCTTTCATTCATCCTGTTACGCTTATTTGTATCACGCCATTGCTGAATGATTCAACAGCGGCATCCACTTCATACACGCTTTTTAATAGTTGCGGCGTAAGAACGGCATGGGGCTTTCCTTGCGCGGCTATTTTCCCTTTATGTAATATTGTTATTTCATCGGCCCATCGGGAAGCGAGATTGATATCATGCAATACCATGATAACAATATTTCCTTTTTGGGCATAGGCTCTTACCAGCTTCATTACGGCAACCTGGTGTTGCAGGTCCAAAGCGCTTGTAGGCTCGTCCAGTAAAAGCGCCGCCGGCTGCCTGATAATGGACTGCGCGAGGCTTATCAATTGCCTTTGTCCTCCCGACAATTGATTCAGCGGCTCGAGGGCAAGATCGGCAATATCCATTTGCTCCAACAGGTCAAAAGCCTTCCTTTTGACTGTATTGAGTTTGGCGCTTACCTGGTCAAACGGAGACGCTTTAAGCGCGCTTATCAACGATTCTATTACAATAAGGTCTACATCCTGCGGCAGATGCTGCGGCATGTAGCTGATCATAGAAGCCCTCCTTTTTAAAGATAGATGCAATATGTTTTCATTGCCAAACCATACTTCTCCGCGCGCTTGCAGGAGGCCGGCGATGCAACGCAGCAAGGTTGTTTTTCCGGCGGCATTTGGCCCGATGAGCGCATACGCCCCGCCAGGGAAAAAGGGCGCCGCTTCTAAATGAGCGAGAACCCCGGGCTTGCCGCGGTAGCCCGCCGTTATATTTTTTATATGTAATGCCGGGTTGCTGTTCATTACATCTTTTGTCCTTTTTTTATGATGAGATAAATAAATATCGGCACTCCCACCAGCGCGGTGACGATGCCTATCGGTAGCAATACGCCCGGTATCAGCATTTTACTGGCGACAGATGAAAGCGACATCACCAGCGCGCCTGTCAATAAGCTTGCAGGAAACCAATAACGATGTTCTTCCCCTACCAGCATCCGGGCGATATGCGGTCCTGCCAATCCTATGAACCCGATAGCCCCAACAAACGACACGGCCGCCGCCGCCAGCACGCTGATACGAAAAAGGGAATTGAACCTGAGCCGTTTTACATTGATCCCAAACCCTCTGGCCCGGTCTTCACCCAGACGTAACGCGGTCATTTTCCAGGAAACGGCAAATGTAAAAGGAAGCGTTACCGCTAGTACAATTGCCAGCAGTTGAACCTTATCCCAGTTGCTTCTGCCCAGGCTGCCCATGCTCCAGAACACGATCTGCTGTAATGCTTCGGGAGTAGCTATATAATGTAATAAGGCCGTCAATGCGTTAAATGTAAAAACCAGCGCGATGCCAAATAGCACCAGCACGCCGGCGCCGGAGCCTCTCCACCGGGCCAGCGCCTGTAACAGCAGCACGGAGCCGAACGCCAATAAAAAAGCGTTTGCCGAAACGATCCAGTTGCTACTGATAAAGGGAAGGCTGATACCCGATACAATGGCTAATGCCGCGCCGAAGGTAGCCGCCGCCGATACGCCCAGCGTGAAGGGGCTGGCCAATGGATTGTTTAAAATGGTTTGCATTTCTGTGCCGGCAATCGATAGCGCCATTCCTACCAGCGCTGCCATTACTGCCTGGGGCATTCTTATTTTCCATATAATGACCTGCGTTTCTTTATCCACCGCCCCTGAGTTGAACAAACCCAGCACGACCTCTTTCAGGCCTAGCGAGGAGGGGCCGGAAGCAATGTCTATGCAAAAGGCGAGGAGGCAGACAGCGGCAAGCAAGGCGATTTTTAGATTACGGCGCTTTTGTAATCTTTCAAATCCTTCTTCGGTCAGGATCCTAGTCTTTTTATAGGGCAGTTCGCCAACCATTTTAC
This sequence comes from Chitinophagaceae bacterium, assembly GCA_016786785.1. Taxonomy (GTDB): domain Bacteria; phylum Bacteroidota; class Bacteroidia; order Chitinophagales; family Chitinophagaceae; genus Flavitalea. The sequence continues at coordinate 6,232 of JAEUVR010000335.1, read as the reverse complement.
CGTATTGCTATTTTATTTATCAAGAGATATCCAGTAGGTTCCGGATAAAGGCACAGACAGGAATTTGTCGTTCAGCTCCTTTAAAGAAGCATCGGGGTTTATATCTGTAAATAGATCTGGATGAGTCCATTTAGCAATACATTCGGCGGCCAGTATATTGAACGGGGAGGCGTAAAACAGGTGCCATAACCCATAAACGCGTTTCTTTTTTACTGCGGATAATTCAGCGACGATAGGATCCTGCAATCTTTTTCTAATGCTTGTTATTACTTCAGCAGGTCTCACATCTGCTCCTAGTACCACGCCCTTGCCCCGGAAAAGATCTGTGCCGGTAGCGATGTAAATGTCCGGATCGGAGCTGATGACAAATTCCTGGTTGAGTTGCCCCACTGCGCCCGGCAACACATCCGCCCCGATATTATGGCCGCCGGCCATGGCTATAAAGCTGCCCAGGTTTGATTTACCAGGCGAGTTAAATTCATTTTCAGACATGCCTGCCTTCATATCCATAAATACTTTGGGGCGTTTGGGATTGTTTGCTTTGATCCTGTTCGCGATCAGGTTTTTACGGGTTTCGTAAAACCGGATAAACGCTTCTGCTTTTTTTTCGCGATTGAGTATCTTTCCTAAAATGCGAATGCTTGGAACGGTATTATTGAATGGATCTTTTCTGAAATCAATAAACAACACGGGAATACCCGCCGCTTCCAGTTGGGCGATCAATTCTTTTGACTGCGGCCCGGGCCCATGTCCATTGGCGCTAAAAACAGCTATGTCCGGACGGGCGATGATCGCTTTCTCGGCCGAAAAAGTCGCCGCATTGCTGCCCACTACTGCGATCTTTTCTATTTCAGGAAATTTTTTCCTGTAATGATTGTATTCCAGCGTTTTTTTGAAATCATCCTGCCACGCAGTTACAAGGCTTACGGGATTGGCATCTAAGATATTCAGGGTGACTATATCCCGGCCTTCGCCCAGCAATACTCTCTTTGCTGGCTGTTTCAGCGTAACTGTTCGGCCCAGCGCATCTTTTACCGTTATTGGTTGCGAAAGCGCAGGCCGGCTGATTAAAAACAGTACGCCAATCCAAAGAATGTTTTTCATGTATGTTTTGTTATATATATCAAAAGTCAAATACTGGTCAATTTTCCTTCAGTTCCGCCTGGTCCCAGGAAATTTCCAGTTGTTCTCTAAAAGCGAACTTCAACAAATGCCTTGTTATGATGTCTTCCGCTCTCATGACCTCCCCTGTTGATTTACCGGTAACAGTGAATGCTAAAGCGTCAGTATCTGCATGCATCAAACAAATACAGCCCGGCAGTTCCGCTCTTCCATCGCTTTCCGTATAGGATGCGGGGACCTTGTGCGCAAAATGCCGGCATAATTTCCTGATATAGGCGCTCCCTTCTTTAGTAAGTATTTTAGCAGACGATTGGATCATGATCGTTTTATTAACGTTGGCTTCAATTATCTGTCTTCCCTATTGAAGGGCCGTGAAATTACTGTTCGCCTGCAAGGATGATTTTCATAATCAGGAAAATATGAGGAGCGGGTCTGTTTATGACCGATCTGTGACAATAAGAGCGGGATTAGTAGAATAATCGTAGCTGCTTCGGAAGCATTCGGTTTTGCGTTAAGGGCAATGGCGAGCCCAAAATGTTTTGCCGTTTATGCAAACGGCGCAATATTATTATTTTGTTTTTAGCTTGCCTTTTTCCGAAATGTCAACCCAGCGATAGTATTGGAAAGTTTTGTCTGCGCTCATGGCGACAAATATGCCTCCTTCGAATCCCGGTAGACTTACAGAACTCACATCGCTTCCGTCGCTTTCAAGCGTAGAAACGGGTATCTCTGTAATGCGTTGATGAAGATGGGGATTTCCTTCGGCGCCCTCGCGTGGATACACGTTGAAGCTGCTGTTTGATTGATTGGATACGAGAATATACCCTGTTGAATCACTAAGCGCATAGATGGATATTCCCTCGTTATCGGCTTTATAATCGCCTTCTCCAAACAAAGTCAGCTCTTCATTTCCTTTATTAGGATCGGCATGGTATTTACGTATGCCAACCTGTTCGTCTGAATAATATACATATCCAAGCGACTGATCAACGGCAATGGCTTCTATTTCTTTTTTGCCGCTGAAGCGCCCGAACTTTCTTGCCAGTTGCAACGCTATCTTACCGTTATCATCAACCAGTTTATACTGCCATAGATAACCTTCGGCTGGACCGGTTTTCCTCCCTACTATTACAAAGAAGGCGCTGTCTGTAGGACGCCGGTAAAAAGCGACGCCCATTGGTCCGCGCTCGGCTTCGCCGGTAAAAACTTCAATGCCATCTTCATCGAGGGGCGCCAACTCGGGTACGGAAAAAAAACGTAGCTTATTGGTTTCCCGCTCTGTCGTTACGGCAACATCGAGCGATTTGCCGCCTAAGGATATATCATAAGCGATATCTACATTGTTGGGGCGTTTAAGCCCGGTAACCTTATTGATGATCTTTCCCTGCAAATCGAAAACATATAACCCGCCGTCAGTTTCTTTGTCAGTTCCCAATATTACGCTTGTAGCGGGATTTTCTTTATTGATCCATATAGCAGGGTCGTCGGTATCAAAAACCACTTTTTCAGTGACTACGACTGGCTTAACAGCGTCAGGGGCAATATCAGTCTGTTTGGAGGTTTTACAGGCGCTGGCCAGCGCAAAACCCCCGGTTACTGCTATTAAGAAAATTTTCATTAGTAATAATTATTTACTGATATCAAATTTAAGTCCTACGACATAACGACGTCCGTAAAATTCAGACTGGGCGGTTCGGGACCTTACGCCCTGGAAATACCGCAATTGCTGATTCGTAAGATTATTTGCTTCTGCAAACACCCGCCATTTAGGAGTGATCGCGTAGGAAGCGTTGGCATCAAGAAAAAACTGTTTATCATAAAACCTATCGGTGAAAGAATCTTCGGTGTATCCCGCATCGTCGCTGTCGTCCACGTAAGAAGAAGTAAAGTTCCCGGAAAGACGTACTACGGCGCGTTTATTTTCCCATGAAAGCGATGCATTAAACATATGCGGCGCGGCGCCCGGTAATTTTACATCGCTACGCGCCTTTTCTCCGTCAATATATATGCCCTCTGTTTTGGAATATGTATAAGTATAGTTAAGGTAGAGCCCGAATCCTTTCCAAAAGCCAGGTAGAAAATCCAACTGGCGCTGAAAGGCTACTTCAGCGCCCATTACGTCCGCTCCCGTTCCGTTGCGACGCTGGGTAAATCTCCAGCTTTCGTTTGCGCCGATAGGGTTGTTAACGCCGGAAAAATCCTTGTTAAATTTTGCCTGGGTATAATTATAGTCAAGCGCGGTATAGAAAAAGTCATTTACCCTTTTGTAGAATATACCTCCCGAAACCAATCCGACGGTTTTAAAATACCTTTCTAACATCAGGTCAATATTGGTCGCCCTGACTGGTTCAAGAGAAGGGTTGCCCGCTGATAGTTCTAAATCATTTGGATTTATGTTGAAATAGGGGACGAGATCGTAATATTTAGGACGGGCAATGGATTTGGTGAAAGCCGCTTTTAGTACAGCGCTATTGTTGAGTTTATATTTAAGGTTGATGCTTGGTAATACATCCGTATATGTATTCTTAAGCGCAGCGGTTCCCTTAAGATACTCCTCATCTTCCACGATATTGCCTGTGTAATTGATGCTGGTATGTTCAACGCGAACCCCGGCGTTAAAAGATAATTGTTCCGTAATGTTTTGTCTTAACCCTATATACCCGGCGCTGATCGTTTCCTTTGCTTTATAATTGCCTGCAAGATATTCGGCGGGCTCATCAGTTTCTTTGAATAGGGAAGGATCTGTTAAGTTAAGGCCGCCAAGAAATTTGGCATCAACAAACTGCCCCGCTGCAAATTGACTGCCCTGGCTGAAATGGTTGTTTGTTTTGTCGGAAAGCGGAAGCAATGCTATATTGTTATACTTGTCTTTATTGTCGCCTAAGGGTTTGTAGGAGAAAAAGTTATTTTCCCGCTCCTTGAGTTTATGGCGAAGGCGGCCGCCGAAGTAAAGGCTTCCCTGCTGATTTTTGAATAAAGACAGCGGGAGTTCGATTTTTATTCTTGCATTCAGGTCTTCCTCAAACTGATTCTGGTTTTTATTGGTCAGCTCATTAAACCTTGTATAATCTCCAAGAGCGGTTTCATCTGTCAATAAAGGCAGCTCGGGGTTGCTGATATCCTGGTTCACGGTAATATTGCGGCGTCCCATAGAAATATATCGTTCATCGGGTCTTTTTTCTGAAGCGCGGGCATATTGAGCGTTCCAGTTGACGCGCAATTGTCCCCATACATGATCTCCTTTTAACGCTAAGGTGCGAACGCGTTGATCTTCCAGCCTGGCAGATTTATTACGGCTGTTATCGAGCCCTCCTTTGGTTTGACGAAGTACTTCGCCATTTTTATAGCTTACAATATCTCCAGCGGTATTGTATACCAGGTCGTCAGCATAATCTTCCGCGTCTCCGCGATAACGGTGACGCAGGCGGAAACGGTTTTCGCGGTCATCCCGCCAGTTATAAGTGCCCGTTAAACCGATACTGTTCAGGTTGTCTATACGGTAATCGATGGTCCCGGAAAGATTTCTGCGAACCCGGGTCACATTATAAACGCGTTGATCATGATCGCTTACAAAAACGCGCCCATTGGCATCCTTACTCCATGCCGCTTCAATATTGTCTGAACCGTATGTATTATTATTGAATGATCCATTTAATACAAAACCAAATTTCTGGTTGTGCGTACGCGTACCGATCATCAGGTTGGCATTGCCAATAAAACCATCCCTGATACCGTTATAACCGCCGCTAACTGTTCCGGATACGCGCAACCCGTTCGGCGCCGAACGGGTGATAAGATTTACGGAACCGCCTATAGCGTCGGCATCCATATCAGCGGTCAGGGTTTTACTTACCTCGACAGTTTGCACCATATCGGCGGTAATTAAATCCATTTGCACCCTGCGATTGTCTCCCTCGGCGGAAGGTATACGTTCTCCGTTAAGGCTTACGGCATTAAATTCCGGGCCCATCCCTCTTACAATGATATTGCGCGCTTCGCCTTGGTCGTTTTGCATAGTAATGCCCGGAACGCGTTTGATGGCGTCGCCGATATTTGCATCCGGGAAACGTCCTATCTGGTCGCTGCTCACTATGTTGCTGATATTATCGCTGTTTTTTTGCTGGTTAAGCGCTTTTGCCTGTCCTTTCAGACGATCGCCCAGCACCACCACTTCCTTGCCGATCGCCGCCAATGGCTTAAGCGTTTCGATAATTGAAGAGCCGGCGTTTTCTATGGCAACGGGCTTCTCTATATTGTCGTATCCTATATAAGATATGGCGATGGTATACTTGCCCGGCTTTATACCGGAAAGCAACAGTTCGCCCTGTTGGTCGGTTACGCCGAAAATATTGCCCGGCTTTAACACTACGGAAGCGCCGGGTAAGTTAAGGTTATCGCTGTCTTTGATTTTAATACGGAGAAATGAATTTTGCGCGGAGGCGGAGAGCTGTAATAACAGTATGCATGCTGTTATTACAAAGGAAATTTTTTTCATGAGCGTTTATTAATTGCCCGCGAAAGTAGGTATGTGTTATTATGAGAATATTAATTTTAGATTATAAAATGGTTAAGGAGAGTTCTTAGCGAAAGCTATCCGCCTACCAGGAAGAAGCTTTTCAATAATTCATCTTCCATTAATATTTTCAGGAGTTCCAGTCTTTAGGCCATCCTCTCTCAATTACTCTCTGTACCACAATATTGCGCATCTTGTCATAATCAAAATCATGGAGATTATATTCCCACAATAATTGAGGATTTAGCCTTGCTTAAGGAAAACTTTTAAAGTCATCAAAGTACATATTTCAGCATGCTGGCGCTGTTCCAAAATACAATTTCGGGGTAAAATTCAGCAGAAATGCGTCAGAATAAACGCGTTTGAAAACACGGGGATATTATCGAGAAACTACCGTTTTTTACATGGCAAGCCTTTGAAATTTGTGTAGACCTTCGCCTTTTGCGCTATTTTCTCTAAGATGTAACGCAATCAATATGCAAATAATTAAAAGTATCTAAAACAGGATTTACGAAATACGGGGTGATCGGGTAATGCTGGACTTTGATTTGGCGGCTCTTTACGAAGTACAAACCAAAGCGCTGAACCAGGCTGTAA
>JAEUVR010000446.1 GCA_016786785.1 Chitinophagaceae bacterium | reverse complement strand
AACAACCAGCGCAAACGACAGCGACTCAGTTTCAGCCTTAACGCTTTTAGGGCCGGCAGATAAAGATTATGTTTTCACAAAAGATTGAGATCTACGAACTTACCCTCAGGCTCATTTTGCCTAACTTTGTAGTATAATCATTTACCATGGGAGCGCTGGATTTTAATAAAATGCTGGTAAACAATGCCGACTTTCTTAAGCCCTTTGCGGTAACGCTTACCCGGGATGCTGAAGTGGCAAAAGATCTTTTTCAGGAAACGCTTTACCGGGCGTTAGCCAATAAGGAGAAGTATAATGTTGGCACCAATATCAAAGCATGGTTGTACACCATCATGCGCAATATCTTCATTAATAACTACCGGAAAAAAGTTAAGCGCCAAACTGTAGTAGACGCTTCCGTAAATGAATTCCTGATCGACCAGCAACAGTCTTCCCGCGCCCAATCTGCCGAGGGCGGGCTGCTGGAAAAGGATATCATGAAGGCGATCCATCATCTTCCTGTGATCTTTAAAGATCCCTTTTTACTGTATTTCGAAGGATATCGCTATCATGAGATCGCCGATATGCTGCACGAACCGCTCGGCACCATTAAAAGCAGGATACATTTTGCGCGTAAACTATTGAAGGCCCAGATCGAAAGATATTAACGATCATCCCCGGAATTGACGGCAACCAGCGCCGCCCGATATCGCCGGGTCGAAAGGTATTAACGATCATCCTCATCAGCGCACTGCCAGGTCTTATTCCTCCCATTGCATCAACTGATCTCAATGCCGTTATAGCGTATGGTTCCTTCCTGAGAGCCTTTACTCCCATTGCATCAACTGATCCTGGCGATTATCACGAGCGGCTTACTGTATCAAGAAACACGGAAGTTACCCAACCATTTCCCTTATTTTTGGTTAAAGCAGGAGGTCATTGATCCGACCGGGTTATTGTTGTCATTCATGAACAAGCAACAGGTAATATTGGTAAATGAGGCGGATGAGCCTACCGGGTTTATGGATAAGCTGGAAGCGCATCAAAAAGCATTGCTGCACCGCGCTTTCAGCGTATTTATCTTTAATAGCCGGGGAGAAATGTTATTGCACCAGCGGGCAGAATACAAATACCATAGCCCGGGATTATGGACCAACGCCTGTTGTAGTCACCCTTCTCCCGGAGAAGAAACGTTGAAAGCGGCAAAAAGAAGATTGCAGGAAGAACTGGGATTTACGACAGAGCTGACCGCTTTATTTTCTTTTGTCTATAAACATGATTTTGATAACGGTCTCTCCGAGTATGAATTCGACCATGTATTTACAGGTATTTATAATGGCGAAGTTTTTCCGGATAATACGGAAGTAAAAGATTATGCATACAGGCAACCTGCCGCTATCGCCGGGTCTCTATCCCAACATCCCGAACAGTACACGGTCTGGTTTGCTATGGCTTTTCCGCGCGTTAAAGAATGGGCGGATAAACAACGCTGGGCGTAAAAATCTCTAATGCTAAGCGGATGCATCTAACTTTATCTTCTATTAAAAGGCGGCTGGCTCCTGAAAGAGGATCGATCCGGGTAAAACCTGCTGTTCATGAAGGACCTGTCTATATCGCTGTTTAGAAAATACCTCTCCGCATCCGTTTCCCTATCAATATCCTCCCTGTCAATATCGTCCTGCGGATATTCTGCAGATGCCTGGTTAATGATCTCCCTTTCTTCATAATCTTCCGTTAGCTCTTTTCGCTTTTCGGGATACATGGGATGGCTGTGAGCCGACGAAATATTTTCAATTCTTTTAGGTTCATTGTTTGGAGTTGGATTTTCGCTGTTCAGACCGCGATCATTATTTCCAATGTCTTTTTCTTTTGGATGGTTTGCCATGATTAAAAATTTTATAATGAAGAATTAAATAGTAAAAAGCGCCGTAGGGGAATAGCTGAAAATATTATGCCGCGTTACGGAGCTTATCCCGCCTGTTGATTGAGTTTAAAAACCTGGTCAACCCATCGTTTTGGGGTGCGATAAATGCGTGCGGCAAAGAACTGGGGAAGGATTTCAACAAGGAAGCAGGATTTGATAATCGCAGGCATTAGGTAGAGAAAGCGAACGCTTCCCAATCCTATGGTTCGCCCATGATCTAAAATGGATATCCGATGGCCAGGTTGAATACCAGGTTTTGTTTTCTCCACTCGCTGTTGCCGAAATCGATCTGGTCGATCACCCATCTTTCCGCTTCAGGAAGAAAGGGTTTGCGGATAGGAAAAGCCACATCGAGACGCAGCACTAACAGGGAAATATCTATCCTGAGGCCCAGGCCCGCGCCTGCCGCAAGCTCTTTTAAAAAGTCTTTACTAAAAGTCGACCCGGGTTTGTTGGGATTATCATTCCGTAGCCAGATATTTCCCGCATCGACGAATACCGCGCCGTAGACGGGCTTTACAATATTAAATCTTAACTCGGTATTCAGTTCCAGCTTGATATCGCCGGATTGATCAGGAATAAATCCCGTAGAGCCAAAGCCTTTGGCCAGGTATGTTCCCGGCCCGATGGAGCGGCTTCGGAAGGCGCGCAGGCTATTGTTGCCGCCTATAAAAAATTGTTTGATGAAAGGGATCTCGGATGAGTTGCCATAGGGGAAACCCGCGCCGATGATGATACGGTTGGCCCAGCTGCTGTTGGGGCTCAGCTTACGATAATACCGAAAATCTGTTTCTATCTTGGCATACTGTGAAAATGCAGAGCCGAAGAGCCGCGCCGTATCGCCCTTCATCACCCGCCCCTTCTTGATCAGGCCGGCGATATTTCCGGAGAGATCTATCAACCCGTTAAAATAAAACCCATTGTCTGGCGCCCGGCCGATCATCTGGTTGAACAGGTAGTTATAGGTCAACCCTAATATAAATTGTTTATCGATGATCTTCTGCAGGGTCGGGTCGTTCTGTAAACTATCCATATACAATTGGCTGACTTTTACCGGTTGCACATATTGAATGCTTACGGGGTACAACCTATGTTCCTTGGTCCTTGTCTCTTTCCAGATATACCCGAAGGCGCCGCGGAAGGAGTTAAGCGTATAGAGCTGCTGTTTGCTCAATACCTCATAGGCCAGTTGAACATTGGTCTTTGGCACAAATCCGCCCCTGGGGTTGAGATAAATAAAGGGGATCAGGAATCGCGGTATATCGAGATTGGCTTCGCCGCCGATACGGTAAGTATTGTATCCCTTGAACTGGCCGCTATACTGTACCTCCAAGCCGCCCGTGGCATTGACAGACAATATCTCCCCGCCCCTGAAGGTGTTGCGGTTGGTAAAGCCTACCACCGCTTGCGAGCCGGTGAGATTATTGGATTTGGTATTGCCGCCGAGTTCAATACGCAGCGACTTTTTGGGCAGCGGCGTCAGGTAATAATATGTATTCAGCAGTGAATCGCCGACAGCCTCAAAACGGTTCTTGACAAATTTGAATATGCCCAGGCTGATCAGCCGGTTCAACGATGTGTTGTGCTCGCCGCGATTGTATACATCTCCTTTGCTGAACTGCATGGCCTGCGCAAATAGCGTTGGTTTATAGAACCGGGAAGAGTCAATGACAAGATAATCGCTGTACTGCTGGCCGTATTTCCGGCTGGTATCCTGGCCCGCGGTATTGAGGCTGTAATTCGGGTATACTACAATATCGTTGATGCGGTAGATGCGTTTCGCCTCATCGGGCGTTCCGGGTTTTAAGCGGACGTATAGATTGACCTGGCTATTGCCGACGGAACTGTCTACGTCGATAAGCAGGTTCTCGGGATTAAAATAATAGAACCCCCTTTGCTTTAATCGCGCATCTATCCTGTCGCGCTCATCCTTCACGGTTTGCAGGTTAAAAGGCTGTCCTTTTTTTAACAGGCTTCTTCTGCTAACGCGGTTGATGTTTTTCAGCAGGGCGGAGCTGTCCTGCTGAAAGCTCACTTTATTGATAATATATTGAGCCCCCGGATAAGCGGTATAGACTGCTTTTACTCTTTTGTTTTTTAAAACGGTATCGCCTATTGTATGCGCTCTGAAATAACCATTGTTCTCCTGGTAGTTCTGCAGGATGGAGGTATTTTTTTCAATGCTTACTTCGCTGGCCAGCACGGGCGGTTCGCCCATTTTTTTGATCAGCTTTCTTACCGATATCTTTCTTTTTGGCTCGCCGCCGATATTCCAGAACCAAAGTTTTACGCGCAGGCCGAAGATGCTGCTATTGGGCCTGGGCCTGGTAAGCGTTTCCAGTTCTTTAGCCAGCGCCTTCCTTTTCTTTTTGCTCATCTCCGGCGCGACGACAGATACGTCTGCGCCCGTATATAGGGCCTCATTGCCGGGCAGGTATTTGGTGTTGCTGCACGAGCTGATGCCTGCCATTAGCGCGCTCAGTAAAAAAAATAATATGAATGGATTGTTCTTCATGTTATTCTGCGCCGGGTTTTTCATCGGATCTGTTTTGCTTTATTGCCCGGCGTTGCGGTTGCTGAGGAAGATGAAATATCTCCCGGAAGCGGTTATAGTCTAACGTAATAATAAAATTCAGCCCGGTCTCAATGATATAGCCGTCGAGTTGGCCTTCGTAATTATTCTTGCGATAGGCGCGGAGCATGTAGCGGCCATCCTTGCTCAGGAGATAGTCGAGCGCTACATTTCCTGCCAGGTTATTGGTTTTCTGGCTTCCCCGCTGCGGGCCCTCAAGCTCAAAATTACTACCGACCGTAACCCGCAGGCGATCGTTTAGCAACGACTTGGATAATGATATGTTGAGATCGGTCCGGTTTTCCATATTGCCTGTCGTATAGTCGTCAGTCGACTCCAGGTCGAAATTAAGATCGACGCCCTTGATCAGGTCTGCCGCCAGGTTATTGAGTTGATCGGAGAGGATCCGGCTCACGCTCTCTCTCACGGCAGATTCCGCGCTCATACCGCCGCCGCCGGCGAAAGGATTTTCCGACACGAAGCGATTGAGCAGAAGCAATGCGAATACCTGTTTGTTTAATTCGGAGGTTTCGGAACGCAGCTGGGTAAGCCGCGTTTCTACATTCTCAATAACGCTGGCATCCACATGGTAATTTTTATCGGCGGGAAGCGCGATGTCAAATTTGATCTCGGGTTTCAGCAGCTCCCCGGATAACAAGAGGTTAACTTCAAAGGGAAGTCGTTGTTTGTAGATATTGATATTGGGAACATCGATCTGGTTTTCCACCAGGCTTAGCGGCGCTGTTGCAGCGGTATATATTGCCGTTAAATCAATGTTTGCGCGGGTAGGTTCCCCCAGCCAGGTGATCTTGCCGCCTTTCCGGATATTGAATTTTCTTTTCAGGAAGTTAAAAGAAAGTTCATAAGCGCCTTCTTCAATTTCATAGGTTCCGGTAAGCGTCGTTTTACCGCTCGGGTCGATGCCGCCATTGAGCTGTCCGGTCCCTTTCATTTTCAGGAAATCGCCGTTGGCTTCGTCAATGATCAGCGTGAGCTCTGCCTTTTTGTCGATCTCTATATTTACTGAAACGTCCATTCCCCTGATATCCGATACAGAAATAGAATCGTTAGCGGATATTGTAGAATCAATAACCAGCGAATCGGGGTTTACAAATCGTATCACGCCTTCCCGCTCCACGATGCCCGGCGATTCCTGCGGGAGGACCACGGTCAGTCGCGTGCTTTCATTGACTTTCAGCTCGCCCTCAACAACAGGTTTTACTTCTGTTCCGCCGATATGGAGGTCGGTATCAAAGTAAAATTGTCCATAAAATAAGCGGTCGGCTTGTCTGACGCTGTTCAATGCCTGGAAGTTCTCGGCCTGTACGTCCATATCAAACCGGTAATTGATAAAATTATTCGTAGATGCCGTCCCGTTAATGTTTAAGAGATTGTTAGCGGAATCGCGCACGGTGAAATTGTCGAAACGGATCCCTTCCTTATTTATCGTTATGTTTTCCTTGTCGATAGAGAAAAGGCTTCCCAGTATAGCGGGACTAAAGCTCGTTTTGTTGAACTGGAGTTTTCCATTGATATCGGGTTGTTCTATGCTTCCTTTAATATCTATCCTGCCGTCTATATATCCTGTCGCCTGCGTGATGGCTCCCATGGAGAAAGCTTCCAGCGAGCTCATCTGCAGTTTACGAATGTCCAGGGCCAGGTCAAATGCGCTCTGGTTGGCTGGTTTAAGATGATACTCTCCGCTCAGCGCCACATCGTTTTCCTTACCGCTGAGCGCGATGTCGGCATGGAAGATATTGGGGCGGGTATTGTTGACCTTTAGCGCCAGGTCGCCTACCGTATCCTGTTTAATGCTGAGTTGGTTGATGGTGAGATCGCCGGTGAAATTGGGTTGCTGCGCCAGGTCGCGGATCTCGATACTTCCATTGATGGTTCCGTCGGCCAGCAATGAGTCCTGGGCGGCAATAGCGGCAATGGTAGCGATCCGGAACTGATCGAATTGTATTTCCAGCGGCGCATTTGATTCGGGCGAGGCGCTGTTGAGAAGCAATTGCTGTCCGTTCTTTCGTAGCGCGAATTGACGGATGTTGAGCCCATCGCGATCCATCCTTATCCTGTTTTCGGGATCGATGGTCCAGGGATCATAATTCAACATCAGCGAATCGGATTGCAGGGAGAGCGTGTATTCGCTGTTCGTTGGATGAGAAAGGTTAGCGCCTAGCCGGTATTTGTTTTTATGGTTTTTGTCGGCAATGTTCAACAGCAGGTTTATATTGTTGTCGGCGATATCGCCGCTCAGGGAGGTTTTATACAACTGGATGCCGCCGCTGCTAAAATCGTTAAAGCCTGTTTCCAAATGAATCGCATTGCCTTTTGTTCCGGCGTTCAGCGCAAATGCATGGATACTGTTTTCGCCCATCTTTACCTGGGGCGCATTGACCATTGTCTGCCAGTTGTCGTTGTCGAAATGAGCAGATAGCATTACCGGTTCGGAAAGTTCAAGATCGGGCGCGAATACGTTTAGCAGCGGCCCGCCTGAAAGAGCGGCCTTCACAGAGAAATCATATTTGTCCAGGCTATCCGGTACGTCAGTCGTGGTTGAAGCGTTATTGGCGTTTGCCGGGGCTGGTGAAGCGCTGGCGGCGCGTCCTATATACGCGCTATTGACAGACGAGTCGTTGGATAACTGCCTTGGATGAACGCCTGGCGTATTTTTCGTCGTTAGCGGAGGCGATTTTTGTGCGAGAGTTGATGCCGTCGCCGAAGCAGTATCCGATAATCCTTGAGAAGTTTTTAATGGAAAACCTGCTTCCTTGTGTTCGTTTCGTTGATCCCGCGGAGTTTGTACGGGCGACCCTTTTAACGAAAAATAAGGTTCAATAGCCTGCGTGAAAACGGATCCAAGCTTTGTGAGCCGGTATTGGCCGGAGATCTCGGCATACAGGGCATCGCTGTTGAAGCGCATGAACCGGCCGGTATCGGAACCGCCGGCGATCAGGCTGATCGTATCGGGAGTATACATTTTTCCATTGACCGATAACGCCGATCCCGTGATGTATAAATCTCCTTCGGGTCGATCCGGATCGGTTACCGGGAAATCTGCGGCTATATGGCCGCGATAAGCGATGGTATCGGCGGTGAGATGAAGCGGAAATGTTTGCAGGTTGTCTATATTGGCATTCAGCTTCAATGAAGGGAAGGCGCCGGAGATATCGCTGCTACCTTCAAGAGCCAACCGGATATGAGGGTCGTCCACCGATAAG
>JAEUVR010000424.1 GCA_016786785.1 Chitinophagaceae bacterium | reverse complement strand
CGCCGTTTTATTCAATGTGCGCGACAGGGACCTGGGCGGCGCCGTAGAGGAAGCCATCGGCAAGATCAACCACGCAAAAGGCATACTGCCACAGGGATATTTCTTAGAGTGGAGCGGGCAATACGAAAATCTGATCAGGGGCAAAAAAACGCTGCTCTGGATAGCGCCGATAACGCTGCTCATCATCTTCCTCTCCCTGTACTTCGCCTTTAATTCTATCCGCGAAGCGTTTCTCAGCCTGATCACCATTCCCTTTGCATTGATCGGCGGCGCCTATCTTATCTATTTCTGGGGGGTAAACCTCTCTGTTGCCGTAGCCGTAGGGTTTATCGCCTTATTCGGCATTGCCGTGGAGACCGGCATCGTGATGGTGATCTACCTGAACGACGCCATGCGCCAACTGATAGCGTTAAAAGGAAACTCAAAAGAAACTATTACCAGGGAAGACCTCAAAGAATATGTTATTCAGGGAGCGGTAAAACGCCTGCGGCCAAAGCTGATGACCGTTTGCGTTTCGCTTTTCGGACTGACCCCTGTCTTATGGTCTAACGGCGTGGGCGCGGATGTTATGCAACCGATCGTACTGCCTATGATCGGCGGCGTATTCACTTCAGCCGTGCATATTCTCCTCGTGACGCCGCTTATTTTTTTAATGACAAAGGAATATGAATTACGTAAATACGGAAAACTGGAGGTAAGCAATGTTACGCATTAATAAACTGGGGGCGCTGCTCTGTTTACTGCCCTCCTTATTGTTTGGCCAATCAAGGCTCTCGCTCGACGCTATCCTGCAAAAAATAGACAGCGCCAACCTCATGCTTCAGTTATATGGACTGAAAGCAGAAAGCTACAAACATAGTGCAGAAGCCGCGACAGGATGGATGGCGCCAATGGTCGGGGTGGGAACATTCATGACGCCCTATCCCCTGCAGAAGATCATGGATGGAAGAGACAAGGGATCCCTCATGTTCCGCGCCGAGCAGGAGATCCCCAATCGCGCCAAACAAAATGCCCGGAGAGATTTCATCGCTTCGCAGGGAAATATAGAACTGGCCGCAAGAACGGTAACGGTCAATGATTATCATGCCGAAGCCAAGCGGCTGTACTATAACTGGGTCGTTGCGCAACAACGCATCAACATACTGCAGGAGAATGAGAAGATCATGGAGACCATGAAAAAGATCGAGGCGCTGCGCTATCCTTATAACCAATCCTCCCTGGGAGATATCTACAAGATCGACGCCCGTATTGAAGAAAACCGCAACAGGATATCGACGCAGGAAGGCGAAATAGAAAGAAGCCGGGCATGGCTGAACAGCCTGATGAATCAACCGGGGGAAGATTTTGATATCGACGCCCTTCGGGCGCCCGAATTCAAACCAATGATCCATGATACGGCCCTGCTGTCGGAGGTTCGCGGCGATGTATTGAAGATAGATGAAAGCATTCGCTCCATGCAACTGAATATTCAATCGACCCAGCAGGAAAAGAAACCCGATTTTAAGATCCAGCTCGACCACATGCACGCCTTTGATCCGATGATGCCTAAATCTTTTTCGGTCATGGGCATGATCAGCATCCCTATCGCGCCCTGGTCGTCAAAAACATACAAGTCGGAACTGAAGTCGATGCAACTGAATGTGGAAGCCATGGAAAAAGAAAGATCGGCCCTGCTTCAGGAAACAAGAGGCAGGCTTTCCGGACTGCAGTCCGAGATCCTGCATACGCAGAAAAGGATCCTCGCCCTGGAAAGCAAAATTATTCCCTCGCTGCAAAAATCATTAGACGTGAACCTGCTGGCCTACCAGGAAAACAAATTACAGGCGACCGTCGTGATCGACTCCTGGGAAGCGCTGAACATGATGCAACTGGACCTGCTCGATGAAAAATTAAACCTTTACCAAATGATCGTTGAGTATGAAAAAGAAATCTATCGGTAACATATGCGCGCTATTGATGATCGGCGCGCTGGGGCTGGTTGCCTGCAGGAATAAAGCCCATACGACAACGGCTGCAGCACACCATACGCCCGGAACGGAAACGACCATAGACAGCAGTCTATCCCGGCTCCTGCGGCCAGTCAACCGGCAGGCGGTTTCTTCCATACCCACTTTCTACCCGGAGAACAGCCTTCGTATTGTCAACATGACCGCGCCGGGCATTATTACATATGACTCCAGGCGACAGACCAACATAAGCAGTCGAGTGAGCGGACGGATAGAACGGCTCCTCGTCAAATACAATTACCAGCCGGTCAAAAAAGGCCAATTGATCATGGAGCTCTATTCGCCGGATCTGGCCGCGGCGCAGCAGGAATTATTGTTTATTGCTCAAAACGATCCCAACAGCAATATGCTGGAAAAGGCAAAACAAAGATTAATGCTACTGGGAATGCAGGCGCCACAGATCGCGCAGGTCGTCCAAACAGGAAAAATAATATATAGGATACCGGTGTATAGCCCGGCTACCGGGTACATCCTCGAAAAAACCTCAGCACCTGCCAATGCCGCTCTAACTGCAGTCTCCGCTGGAAATGGAATGAATAGCATGGGGGCCGCGAGCCCGGAGCAGGCAATAACAGAATCCCGGTCCGCCCTGCAAAACGCGCCCCTGCTATTGCGCGAAGGCCAATATGTAGCGGCCGGACAATCTCTTTTTACCATTTATACGGCCGAAAACCTGGTCGCGGAGTTTTCCTTCAATCCTTCTTTAGCGGCAGTTATTCGGAAAGGCCGGCAAATCATTATGTATAAAACAGGGGATCCTGCAACCAGTTATGCCGGCTCTCTTGACTTAATACAACCATCATTCAGGGCGGGAGATAATTTCACGACGGCCAGGGCGTATGTTAAAGATGACCGGTTCCAGGCAGGCGACCTGGTTGCCGCCAGCGTTCCTATCCTTTATAAAGGCTG